>DAOSWJ010000053.1:0-13892 GCA_035380005.1 Prolixibacteraceae bacterium
GTTCACGATGAACGATGGGTCTTCGTCGCGCAAGCGGTGAAGTATTTCTCCAACTTTTTCGTCGTCCGATTCGTTAACTGCTTTAATGGCAACAGTTGTAAGCGGTTTTGGAAATTCGATAGGTACAAATTTATGATCGGCCTCTTTAGTTGTAAGCGTATGATTAACTTTTGTTTCTTTCAGCTTAACAGTAGCACCCAAATCGCCGGCTTGCATTTCGGTTACTTTGTTACGGGTTTTTCCGGCTACAGCAAATATTTGCGATAAGCGTTCTTTGTTGTCGCGGTTGGTGTTGATAAAGTCCATCCCTTCGGTAATGGTTCCTGTCATCACTTTAAAGTAGGTAACTTCACCAATGTGAGGTTCAACACTTGTTTTGAAAACCATCAATGAAGCTGGAGCCGAAGCATCGGTTTTTACTTCTTTGCCTGTAACATCTTTGCGTGGTTCTACCTGGTTTGGAGCCGGAACAATGTTGATAACAAATTCGAGCAAACGACGGATGCCCATATCTTTTTTTGCACAAGTACAGAAAACAGGAATGAAACTGCCATCTTTCATGCCCAAACGCATGCCTTGTCGCATTTCGTCTTCGCTGAGTGAGCCTTTATCGAAATAAAGCTCCATGAGGTTTTCGTCGTTTTCGGCTGCTTTTTCAACCAATTCGTTGTGCAGTTCGTCGGCTCTATCTTTTTCTGAGGCCGGAATGTCGAGCATTTCGTATTTGCCGCCATCCTTGCCCCATTGGTACATTTTCATTTTTAATACATCGATAACCTGATTAAAGCCAACGCCGGCATTAACAGGATATTGAACGATGGTTACTTTTGGGCCAAATTTTGTTTTGGCTTCGTCCATTACTTTTTCGAAATTGGCATTTTCGTGGTCGAGGCCATTGGCTACAAGTATAACAGGTGTTTTTAGTTTATCGGCAATACGCATGGCACTTTCTGTTCCGGCGCCAATGCCGTCGCCACTGTTGATAACGCAAAGTGCAGCTTCAACAACGTTAAGGGATGAGGTTACTGCTCCCGAGAAAGCTTTCATTCCCGGAGTGTCAATAATGTTGATTTTTTTGTCGTTGAATTCGGTATAAAGAAGTGTGGAAAATATGGAGTTGCCGTAATCGTGTTCAATGTCGGTGTAGTCTGAGGTTGTGTTTTTTTGGGTTACTTCTCCCCTGCGGTTGATAATACCACCCCCGTAGAGCATTGCTTCTGCGAGGGTGGTTTTCCCAGCCCCGGCGTTTCCAATCAGCGCAATGTTTCTGATGTCTTCTGTCTTATAAGTTTTCATATAAAAATGTATTTATTGGTTCATTTTTTAAAGTGATCACCAAAAATAGTAATAATTTGATAACAATCAAGTGTTGTTTATTCGAAGTGATTGAATAAATAGCAACAAGCTCTCAAAGCCTTTGTAAATGCAGTTTTGAGCAATTGTTTAAAAATGTTAAAGCTAACGATTGGGTTTTTGAATTTTTTGTAAGTTATTTGTAAAGTCAAAAATAAAAGCAAAGAAAATGAGCAGGGTAAAATTACACGATAAGGAGTTTGAAACTTTTATTCCTTATACCCAAATTAACCAAAGTGTTAAGAAAATGGCACATCAGATATCAAATGACCTGAAAAATGAAGATGTTTTGTTTATTTGTATTCTGAATGGATCGTTTATGTTTACTGCCGAATTGTTCAAGGAGATTGAACTTGAGCAGGCCGAAGTTACTTTTATGAGGCTTTCGTCGTACGATGGTGTTGATACTACGGGGCAGGTAAAAAAACTTATTGGGCTGAATGAGCCTATTAAAGGGCGTGTGCTGGTTGTGCTCGAAGACATTATTGATACCGGTACTACAATTGTTGAGGTTATGAAGCTTTTAAAAGAACATCAACCTAAGGCAGTAAAGATTGCGACACTCTTGCTAAAACCCGAAAAGTTCAAAAACAAAATGCCTGTCGATTATGTGGGCATGGAAATTGGAAACGATTTTATTGTTGGATTTGGGCTCGATTACGACCAAAAAGGAAGGAACTTGAAGGACATTTACAAAATTATTGAATAACAAAACAAACCTTTTTTAACCATGTTGAATATTGTTCTATTTGGCCCTCCGGGAGCAGGAAAGGGTACTCAGGCTGTTTTTCTTAAAGATGCTTTTGAATTAATCCATTTATCGACCGGCGACTTGTTGCGTAGTCAAATTGCAGCTCAAACCGAACTTGGTGTTAAAGCCAAAGCTTTTATAGATAGGGGAGAACTGGTGCCCGACCAAGTTGTAATCGATATGATTGGAACTCAACTTGCCGAAAATAAATCGGCCAAAGGCTTTATTTTTGATGGTTTTCCGCGTACTGTTGAGCAGGCAAAAGCACTCGATGTGCTTATGGATAAAAACAATACAGCTGTTTCGGGCATGTTGGCTCTCGATGTAGAAAAAAATGAACTCATTAACCGATTGTTGGAACGAGGAAAAACTTCGGGCCGTAGCGACGACTGCTGCGAGTCGGTTATTGAAAACCGTATTTCGGTTTACAACGAAAAAACTGCTCCGCTTATTGATTTTTACAGCACACAGAATAAATATTACGCCATAAATGGCATGGGTACTATCGACGATATTGCTGCCCGCTTAAAAGATACTGTTAAAGCACTTTAAGCTTGTTTAACTTCTAGTATATATCCTACTTTCGGTATGTTGGTGATTTGGATATTTGGGTCGCTACTCAGGTATTTACGGAGTTTTGCTATAAAAACATCGAGGCTACGGCCAATAAAGTAGTCGTTATCGCCCCATACCGAAAAAAGGATATCGTCGCGTGTTACAATTTTGTTGGCCGATGTGCACAAATGTTTTAAAATCTCGTTTTCTTTTTTAGTGAGCCTTTTCGAATCGGTGTTTGATTTAAGCAATTGGTTCTTGTAATCGAATACATAGTTACCAATGCTGTAGGTGTCGGTAAGTATTTGTTTTTCGGGCTCGGTATTGTAGCGGGTTATAATAGCGTTGATACGGCAAAGCAGTTCGTCTTCGTCGAATGGTTTGGTAATGTAGTCGTCGGCACCAAGGTTGAAACCTTTAAGCTTGTCGGTTTTCATCGATCGTGCCGTTAAAAAAATAATTGGGATTGTTTTGTTGTCGGCCCTGATCAGTTTTGCTAAAGTAAAGCCATCCATGTCGGGCAACATAACATCGAGGATGCAAAAATCGAAGGTGCCTTGTTTGTATGTGGCGTGTGCAGTTTTGCCATCTTTGCAAAGCTTAACATCGAAATCGTTCGATCCCAAAAAATCGACCAATAAAAAGCCCAGGCTGGTGTCGTCTTCAACCAATAGTATTTTTGTGCGTTTCATGTTTCAAAGGTAAGAAAATTATGAAAACAGTACCTTCGCCTTTTGTGCTGTTTACCTCAATTTTTCCGTTGTACTGATCAACAATTTTACGAACATAGGTAAGCCCCAGTCCAAAGCCTTTAACATTGTGTAAATCGCCTGTTGGTACCCGGTAGTATTTTTCAAATATACGGTTAATGTGTTTTTTTTCGATACCAATGCCATTGTCGTGCACTTTAAGTACAATATTGTTGTTGCTTATTTCGGTATTGATGTTGATTTTTGGTGTTTGTGCCGAGTATTTTAAAGCATTGTCAATCAGGTTCGAAACAATTAGTTTGAAATGATCTGCAACGCCTGTAAGTGGCATTTCAATGCTTTTTGAGCTGAACCTTATTTCTCCGTTGAGGCTTTCGGTGCGAGGACGAAAATCGGCACATACTTGTTCAATTAGTTTATTGAGGTCGAATGTTTCTTTTTGATGACCATTTTCGTTGCCCGAAATCTTAAGTATTTCAACTACATTGTTTTCCATTTTCTGGTTCTCGTTAATGATAACCGAAAGGTATTCCGATATTTTGGTGTCGTTGATTTTTTCTTCTCTTTTTTTGATTAAACTGGCCGCAAAACGAATGTTCGATAAGGGGGTTTGAAACTCGTGCACCATGTTGTTGATAAAGTCGGAAGTTTGTTCCATCATAAGCCTCTCGTTGCGGAACATACGGGCTGTAACAAGGTACGAAACCATTACAAATATTATTGAGAAAAAGGCCAATAAAAAAGATCCTCTCAACTGCGATAACAGAAACTGGTTTCGGCCCGGAAATTCCAAAAGTATTTTGATGCCATCTTTTTGAAGCAGTCCGTTAAGGCACTGTAAATAGCATTTTTGACCGAATATTTTTCCGTTTTTTTCGTTGTTTTCTTGCTCGGTTACAGCAAAAGTATATTCGAGTTCAATGTTGTAGTGCTCGAGTTTTGAGCGGATGATGCTGTCGATTTGATCGATTTTTTGCTTGCGGATTTCTTCTTGAGCAGGCACTCCGCAAAGGAAATTGTTCATGTCGGTACAAGTGCGTGCCGTTTTCCCAATTTCGTGTTTGGCTTCGGTAAGCGCTTTGTTTACTTCATTGTTAAAATGCTCTTCTTCAATTTTTGCGGCATTAAAAAGCCAATACAATTGTACGGCCATAATGGCTATCAAAGCCATAAATGTGATGATTGCTAAAAGGTTTTGCCGCTTCATTTTTTGTGTGTAGAGTTGAAAACTAACCGTTTTGTAAAACAAAAGTAGTAAAATATGCTTTGGTAAATTGAATATTAACAACGGGATAACAGCCCTGTGCTGTGTTTGGTTCATGATGGGTTATTGCTGCCGAAATGACTGTAATTCAACTTTCGATATAAATTTTTAACTTGCAAGCCGAAAACCAAATGTGCAAAACACTTAGCCAATGAAGAAAATTTTTAGGTTTTTGATTGATTTTCATGCCGATTATTTCAATTTGAAACTGTACCTGGCTGTAGCATTTTTTATTGCTTCGCTTATTACTTTTAATTATGCGCTCGATTTCGAAGACTCAATTATCGACAGTTATTACGGGCGCAATATTCGAATTGCAATGTACTTTGCTTATCATGCATTTGCATATTATGGTGTATTGATGCTTATCCATCTATTTAAGCCAAAAGAATTACAGTTTACCTGGCGTTTTTGGTTGAAAAGCTTTATCGGGCTTTTGATTTTAGGTATAGATCGATCGGTTTTCCCAAATATTTCAAGAGTACTGCTAAGCAACTTCAGCGGTGCCGATTACCGATATTTTTTTAAGCTGCTGTTTAATGTTTACGGCTTTTTTACAATTGTGTTGTCATTGGTTGTTGTGAAATTAATTTTCGATCGCAAAAGCAACGAAGGTTTGTATGGTTTGAACGCTTCGGGCGTTGGTATAAAGTCGTACCTCGTTA
The DNA here is from genome assembly GCA_035380005.1 of Prolixibacteraceae bacterium. GTDB lineage: Bacteria > Bacteroidota > Bacteroidia > Bacteroidales > Prolixibacteraceae > Roseimarinus. The sequence goes on from DAOSWJ010000053.1 coordinate 5,299, forward strand.
TGTTGTTGATAATGATGCCCATTATTTTTATTGCGACTTATTTGCCGGGTTTTTTGGAGTATTATCCAACATTGAAACGATCGGGAGCCGAAAGTTTTGCAATTTCGCATAGCTTGCCCTATTGGCTGAGTATTGCAATTTATGAAGTTGCTTATTTGTGCGATTTTTTGAATACTGAATTATTTTTTAGAGGGTTTCTGGTTATCGGATTGTCGCGAATGATTGGAAAAAATGCTGTTTTGCCAATGGCTGCAACTTATGCCGTGTTGCATTTTGGAAAACCCATGGGCGAAACCATCAGTTCGGTATTTGGCGGTTATATTTTAGGCATCATTGCACTGTATAGCCGAAATATATGGGGCGGGGTTTTTATTCATGGCGGCATAGCTTTGTTGATGGAAATATTCGCTTTTGCAAGGAATTGAGCATTTGTGACCGAAAAAGTATTAAAAAAAATTAATTAGAATAGTTATTATAGCCTTAACAATTATATTTGGCAAAAATTTTAACCATGAAAAAAGTAGTTCTTATAACCGGTATATCGTCGGGCTTTGGAAAAGAAATGTCGAAAAAATTAACCCTCGACGGGCATGCTGTTTACGGAACAATCCGATCGAAATGTGAGGTATTCCCCGGAGTAAAAACCCTTAACGTTGAATTGGCCGAATCCGACAGCATTTATAAGGCTGTTGATAAAATAATCGAAGAACAAGGCCGCATTGATGTGTTGATAAATAATGCAGGTATGCACTCGGGTGGCCCGCTCGAAGATTCACCTATTGAGCAGTTCAGGGCGCAAATGGATGTTAACTATTTTGGATGGGTACATACCATTAAAGCCGTTTTGCCCCATATGAGGAAGCAACATTCCGGATTGATCATTAACATCAGTTCAATTGGTGGCATAACCGGAATTCCATTTCAAGGAGTATATACAGCATCGAAGTTTGCTGTTGAGGGAATGAGCGTTGCTCTGCGAATGGAGGTTAAGGCTTTCGGAATCAAAGTTGTAATTGTAAATCCCGGCGATTTTAAAACGCGTAATGTTGAAACCCGTATTGTTTCGTTGGCCGAAGATAGCCCTTATGCCGAACAGTTTGCAAAATCGTTGCAAATTATTGAACGCGACGAAAGTGGTGGTAAAGATCCGGTTATATTGGCAAACAGAATAAGCAAAATAGTGAAGAAACGTAAGCCGCGTCAACGTTATGTTGTTGGTTCACCAATTCAGAAATTGGCCGCTAAGCTAAAATGTTATTTGCCCGAAAGAATTTTCGATAAAATAATTGCTTCGCATTACGGTATAAAGTTTTAAAATGAATTAGCAACTTACCTTGAGCTGAATAGCAGGTAAGTTGCTAATTTATTTCTTAATATTTACGGCGTTTACCGCGAGGTCCTTTATTACGATCGCGGAAATCATTGCCTGTAAATTCGTAGTTTTCTTCAGCTTCGATATTAATGCCTTTGAAGTTGCGCCTGTTGAGTTCTCCAATTAGCTTTTTGGCATGTTTGCTGTCAACTTCGACCGACGAAGCCCGTTTGAAAATTTCAATTTGGCCAATTTCAATATCTTTTGCCCCCGAAGCATTAACCATTAACTCAATCACATCGCGCTTGCTGATGCCTTTCCCCTTGCCAAGGTTAAATACAATACGCGACATGCTTTTTCCCCTGCGCGATTTTGGCATCTTGCGGTCATCAGCTTTTCGCTCTTTAGGGTCGAGGTTCAAATCAATTGCATTTTTGTAATATTCCAGAAAGCGGTTAAATTCAACCGAAACGAAACGTTTGATGATTTCTTCTTTTGATATATCGGCCAATTTTGCGTAAACCTTATCCATGTAAGGATCAATTTGCTCGTGGTTAACCTCCGATTGGCTCATACGGTCGACCATTTGGAACAATTGGCGTTCGCATATTTCGCTTCCGTTTGGTACGGCTTTGTATTCAAACTTTTTATGGATAACCCTTTCAATTTGTTTGAGCTTGCCCTTTTCTTTCATGTTAATAATTGAAACCGACATGCCTTCTTTACCTGCCCTTCCGGTACGTCCCGAACGGTGATTGTAGTTCTCGGGGTCGTCGGGCAGGTTGTAGTTAATAACATGTGTGAGGTCGGTTACATCGAGGCCACGGGCAGCCACATCGGTAGCTACAAGTACGCTAAGGTTGCGTTCCCTGAATTTCTGCATTACATAGTCGCGTTGGCTCTGGGTCAAATCGCCATGTAAAGCTTCGGCATTATAACCATCTTTCATGAGTGCAGCAGCCACATCTTTTGTTTCCATGCGGGTACGGCAAAAAACAATACCATAAATTTCGGGAAAGAAGTCAACCACACGCTTTAAAGCCATGTAGCGATCTTTGGCGTGTACCATGTAGTAGATATGGCTCACACTGTCGGCACTTGCATTTTTCTGTCCCACTGTAATTTCGAGCGGGTTGTGCATGTAGTTTTTGGCAATTGTGGCAATTTCGGGGCTCATGGTTGCCGAAAACAGCAAGGTTGTTTTTTCGGTGGGTGTTTCAGCAAGTATTGCGTCAACATCTTCGCGAAAACCCATTTTCAACATTTCGTCGGCTTCGTCGAGCACAAGGGTGTTTACATTGTCGAGTTTAATGCGCTTGCGGTTTATAATATCGCAAATACGCCCTGGAGTGGCAACTACAACATGAACTCCTTTTTTGATGGCCATAATTTGTTTTTCGATTGGGGCGCCACCATAAACAGCTACAATCTTTAAACCTTCGATGTATTTGCCAAAGTTTTCGAGATCGCGGGTAATTTGCATGCAAAGCTCGCGGGTAGGGCTCAAAATCAATAGTTGCGGATAATCCGATTCAATATCGATTTGGCCTAAGGTAGGCAATCCAAATGCGGCTGTTTTACCTGTGCCTGTTTGTGCCAGGCCGGTAATGTCGCGCTTTTTTTCCATTAAAACAGGTATTACTTTCTCCTGAATGGGAGTAGGTTGTACAAAGCCAAGATCGGAAACCGCTTTTTGGATTTCCGGCGAAAGGCCCATTTCTGAAAATAACATATTTAATTCGTTTTTAGGCCTTCCTGTTTTATCTTCACCATAAATACAGGTTAACCCGATGATTACTAACGGCTACCGCGCCCAATGTCCGAAAACCGGAACAACTTATGCATTACACCAAACTATTCGAGATTATTTGCGTAGCCGAAAAAATTATATTCAAAATTGCACCACGGTGCAAATTTCGAAGCGCAAAAGTAGTGTTTATAATTTAAAAATATTGAAGCCTGATAATAATTGTTTGAATGTTAACGAAATGTGTGCATTACTGTTTTAAAGCATTCTTTACTTGTTCCATAAGCCACTGGGGTGTTGATGTAGCACCACAAATGCCTATACTTTTGGCATCGCGAAACCAGCTTGAATCAAGCTCCGATGCAGATGAAATAAAGTAGGAGCGTGGGTTGTTTTTTTTGCATTCGTCGAAAAGCAATTTGCCGTTTGAGCTTTTTTTGCCGCTTACAAACAAAATAATATCGAATTTTTTAGCAAACTCGCTTATATGAGGAACGCGGTTGGCTACCTGACGGCAAATGGTATCGTGGTAAGTAACTTTATTAAGTGCTTGTTTGTTAATGGCTTCTTTTATTATGTTGAAGCCGCTTAAGGGCATGGTGGTTTGTGAGTACATCTCAATTGGACGCGAAAAATCGATCTGCTTTAAATCGTCGACCGACGATACAATAATGGCTTTGTTGCCTGTTTGCCCGTTAAGCCCAATAACCTCGGCATGCCCTTTTTTGCCATAAATCAAAAGTTGTCCGTTGGTTTTTTGGATTTGTTCGAAGCTGTTTTTTATGCGTTGTTGGAGTTTAAGCACCACCGGACAGGTTGCATCAATAATTTTATTGTTGTTTTTGTTTAGGTTTTGGTAGGTAGATGGTGGCTCGCCGTGCGATCGAATTAGTATTGTTTGGTTGTTTTGTTGGCTTAGTTGTTCTATTTCGATGGTTTTCATGCCCAATTTTTCGAGCCGTTCTACCTCTTCGTGGTTGTGCACCATTTCGCCTAAGCAGGTAATGGTTTCGCCATTTTCGATTAGCTCTTCGGCTTTAGCTATTGCTCTTTGAACGCCAAAACAGAAACCCGATTTGTTGTCAATCTCAATGTGCATGGTTGATCTCCTTTACTTTTTCAAGTACCCAGTTTAGTTGTTCTTCACGTGTAAGGTTACTGTTGTCGAGTATAAGCGCATCGGCTGCTTTTTGCAGGGGGCTTTCTTCGCGGTTTGAGTCAATTTGGTCGCGCTCTTTAATGTTTTGTAAAACATCGTTGAACGAAACGTCAATGCCTTTTGCTACAAGCTCGTCGTAGCGCCTTTGAGCTCGTACTTTATCCGAAGCAGTCATGAAAATCTTGAGTTCGGCATTAGGGAAAACAACGGTTCCAATGTCGCGACCATCCATAACGATCCCTTTTTGGGTGCCCATTTTTTGTTGCAGGGAAACCATTGTTTGCCGAACTTCTTTTATGGTTGCTACCGGGCTAACATTTTCTGAAACTGCTAGATCGCGTATTTCATTTTCAACATTTTCGCCATTGAGCAAAGTGTCGCTTTTTTCATCCTTCTCATTGTAAACAAAGGATATATTGATGTTGGGCAGGGCATTTATTAATGCGGTTTCATCGACAATTTTATTGCTAATCAGTTTGTTGCGAAGTGCATAAAGGGTAACAGTACGGTACATGGCACCTGTGTCGATGTAGTTGTATTTTAGTTTTTTGGCAAGTTGTTTCGATAGTGTGCTTTTGCCGCACGATGAGTGCCCATCGATAGCTATAATGATTTTATTTGTTTGCATTGTTTTTTTTGCAAAGATAAAGTTTTGAAACAAACAAGTGTTTTCTTGTTTCAGTGAGCTTACATGAATTCCGACAAATTAGTGCTTATTGAAAAGATATGCGATGTGCTGCTAACATGATAGCTCGATATGGCATACGAGACTCTGAATTTTGAAACGTTAACAGTAAAGCCACCTGAGAGACCGGCTGTTCCTGTTGTGTTTTTTAAGGCCAGTTCTTTTTGTCGTTGAAAATTGTATCCAATACCTACAATAAAGTTTTTTGTTGGAATAAACTCAACACCAAGTACAACGTGGCGCATAAATTGTTTAAAAACATCGTCGGAACGGCCCACTACAAATTCATTTTCGCTACGGTTATCGAAGTCCCAGGTCGATTTGTCGCTTAATTTCCAATTGGTAAGGTGCTGCATTGTAACATTGAACCTAAATGGTGCATGGGCAAGACGTTGCGAAAAGCCCATTTGAATGTCGAACGGGAGTGGTTCGCGTGTGCCGGTTTTGCTGTATTTCGATATTTGTGTGCCCAGGTTTTTAATTACAAGTCCTGCGTTAAAATTCCCCGATGAATCGACATAGCTTACACCAAAATCGGCTGCAATGCCAAACGAGTTGTAGCTTTCGTAGGTTGAAAGGATGGGCTTTAGGTTAACTCCGGCATGGATGTTTTCCCAAATATTGCGTGAATAAATCAAATTAAAGGCATAGTCGCCAGCGTAAAAGTTGCCTAATATTTTGCCTTCTTCATCGGCATGTATAAGCTTGCCATAGTTAATGTATTGAATGCCGGCAGCAAAAGTGCCAATTCCTTCGCGATACTGTGAGTATGCAGCATAGCCTATTCGAATGTCGGCAATATAATCGATGTAGTTCACTGTTATGTCGTTGTGCATTTGTGGCCTTAACGATGCAGGGTTGTAGTAGCTGAGGCTAAGTTCCGATTTGTCGATCATGCCCACCTGATTGCCTCCCAGTGCATTTACCCTGGCCGACGAGGTGAGGTTCAGGAAATCGTAAGTAGAACCGCCTCCAAACTGCGCACCTGCTTGAAGTAGAAAAATAAGAAAAAGGGTCAATAGTAAAAAATGCTTCATTTTTGATGTTTAGAGCTTATAACGCCAAAGATAGAATATTATTATTTTATGGTTTCAATATTGGTTTAATAAAAATGAGATTGTTGTAGCTCTTTTGGGCTTCAGCAATCTCATTTTATTCAGTAAAAAGCTTGTAAAAGAATTGGTTATTGTGTAATGAATTCCAATTCTCGAAATAAAAAACATGCACTCAGCGTATGTCTTTATTTTTCGATGAAACTAAATATGCTTTTTTAAAACTGATATCGATTAAAGGTGTAATGGCTGTAAATTGTTTGACTAGAAATGTAATGTGGTTTTTTGAATAAAGTTCGAAACCATTTCGTACCAAAACAAAAAATTGGTAGTGTGGTTTGGCCGCTAATTTAATGGGTAATGCACCTTCGGTACTTAGCGGAATTTGTGTGGCAACTGCCGGTAGCCCTAGTTGGTTGCTGCAAACGCTAATGGTTTCGGTGCGGTTTTCAGTAGTGGAACTGTTGCTTGTTTCCAACTTATTGTTGAGCAAAACCATGAAAGCAAGCATGGCCAAGAAGCCGAATACTTTCCAATAGCGAATATGTTTTTTAAATTGTTGCATTGCAGGGCAAAGCTATAAAATTTTGAATACAAAAGAACAATCAATTAAGCCGGTTTTTGTTTTTTATGATGGATAAGTATCTTTGATCAAAAAAAATTATTTTGCATGGATGCTACCGAAGTACTTATTGATATCCGAAAAATTGTACGGTCGATAAATCTTGAATCGAAACGGATCCAGAAAGATTATGGGGTAAGTATCCCGCAGGTATTGTGTTTGAATTATTTGTATCAATCGCCCGGATTCCAAGCCACACAGGGCGATTTGAAAAAATTTCTGCACTTAAATCCCAGCACAACAAGCGGAATTGTTAACCGATTGGAAAAGAAGGGTTTGATTGCCCGGTTGCCAAAGTTGGGCGATAAAAGGGTTACTAATTTGGCTTTGACTGCCCAAGGCGAAAAATTGCTCAAACAAATACCGGCATTGCTGCACGACAGGTTAAGCATTAAACTACAAAACTTACCAAGCAACGAGCTTGAACAAATCCGAACTTCGTTCCGAAAATTGGTTAACATACTTCAAATCGACAATATTGAAGCTTCGCCACTTTTAACTACCGATGAATTAATTTAATAATTCCTATGCGAATCAATATACTGTTATTGGCTTGCTTGTTGTGTTTGAGTTAACAAAAAGATAAAGCCATATAAGATTCTGATATGCAAAATAATATATTGGTTTTGTATGTCGACTTGTTGTTGCGTGCTACGAATAAATGATGTTTTTTGCTATATTTTTAGTAATTTTGTTCGCACAGAAACAAAAAATGTATATATGAGTATTTATACCAAGAAACAACAAAACATTGCACATCGTATTGAAGAAACATCCGACAAAAATAATTGGAAAGACTGGAAATGGCAGTTGAAACATGCTATACGGTCGATTGATAAGTTTGAAAAAGTTACCGGAATTCGGTTTGATGGCGAAGAAAAGAAAAACCTGGAATCGACTCTCGATAAGTTTCCTTTATCGATAACTCCCTATTATTTGTCGTTAATTGATGTGAACAACTATCGCAACGATCCGGTTTTCAAACAGTCGTTTGCCGATGCCCGTGAGTTGATTTTGGATAAATCGGAATACAGCGACCCCTTGGCTGAAGACGAAGATAGCCCTGTTGAGGGGATTACCCATCGTTATCCCGACAGGGTATTGTTTCATGTAAGCAATGTATGTTCAATGTATTGCAGGCATTGCACCCGTAAGCGCAAAGTTGGCGATGTCGATCATGTGCCTTCGCGCGCTCAAATGATAAAGGGTATCGAATATATAAAATCGAATACTCAAGTTCGCGATGTTCTGCTTTCAGGTGGCGATCCGTTTATGCTCCCCGACGACATGATTGACTGGTTGCTTAACGAGCTTACACAAATAAAACATGTCGAAGTAGTTCGTATAGGAACAAGAATTCCAGTGGTGTTGCCTTACAGGGTTACCGATAAATTGGTCGAAGTGCTTAAAAAGTACCATCCTTTGTGGATCAACACACACTTTAACCATCCGCGTGAAATTACAGCTTCGGCTGCCGAAGCCTTGTCGAAACTGGCAAATGCCGGTATCCCGCTTGGTAATCAGTCGGTTTTGCTGGCCGATGTGAACGATTGCCCCCGCATTATGAAAAAACTGGTTCATCAGTTAGTGAGAAATAGGGTGAGGCCGTATTACTTATACCAATGCGACCTCTCAGAAGGGCTTTCGCACTTTAGAACTCCAATTGGAAAAGGTATCGAAATTATGGAAAGTTTAATAGGTCACACAAGTGGCTTTGCAGTTCCTACCTATGTGATTGATGCACCTGGTGGCGGCGGAAAGATACCGGTTATGCCAAATTATATCATTTCGTGGTCAACCAACAAAGTGGTGCTGCGTAACTACGAGGGCGTAATTACAACTTATAAAGAGCCCGATAGGTACGAACAACGCTTTTGTGACCGCGACTGTGATAAATGTGATTTAGAACTTAATCTAAGTCCTTCGGAAGAAGTTGCTGCTACCGGTATTGAAAAACTTTTATCCGATTCCGATGATTCAATTTCGCTGGTGCCACAGGGGAATGAACGAATGGAAA
>DAOSWJ010000054.1:0-7843 GCA_035380005.1 Prolixibacteraceae bacterium
GCAAAAGCCAAATTTACAGCTGTTGGTCGCGCAGTTTTCATTAAATCGCATTTTTCAGCAATAAACTCATTTAAACCATCATCGTTATTTTTCGCATTTATTGCCAAGTATAAACCATAAGCAGCAGTAACGCCAATTAGCGGAGCACCTCGCACAAGCATTGTTTTAATTGCTTCGAATGCATCATTAAAAGTTTCGAGTTTTGTAATACTGAAATCGAATGGCAGTTTATTTTGATCGATCACCATTACGGTTTCGGGTTTGTTATTATCTGCCCAAATTGTATGAAATTTTTGCCCGTTTATTCTCATCGGAATTTTTGATTGTTAACTTTGCGGCAATTTATAATTTTCATCGATGACAGACCAGAAGTTTATCAAAAATGTTATTCTTGATTTAGGTGGGGTATTGATCGACATTGAGCCCAAAAATACCTACCGCGAATTCAAACGCATTCTTCGTCCCGAAACTTTTGTAGATATTGATTGGGATAACTTGCCCGAAGTTGTTGAAGCAATGGAAACAGGCAAATGGAGCAAAGAAGAGTTTAAAAAAACAATGCTTGAAGCTTGTTTACCAACAATCACTGCCACGCAAATGGTAGATGCCTGGTGCGCTATGCTGATGGAATTTAAAGCCCTAAGGGTTAGGATGGTTCAAGAGCTGAACAGCAAATACAATGTTTACCTTTTGAGCAATACCAATGTTTATCATGTCGATTTTTTTGAGAAAGAATTCAAAAACCGTTTTCATTTTAAACTTAAAAAGCTCTTCAAAAAAGTTTATTATTCTCACGAGATAGGCTTTCGCAAACCCGATATTGCTGCATTTGAATTTGTATTGAACGATGCAGGACTTATTGCCGAAGAAACTGTAATGGTTGACGACAGGGAAGACAACTGCCTAGCTGCTGAAAAAGCCGGAATGCAATCAATATTAGTACCTAACAACACAGGGCTCGAGAAAGTAATAAAACAATTGCTTTAGTATTCAATTTTAAACTACCACTTTTCGTGTAAAGTACGCGCCAACGCGTGCCCATATTTTTGCACTTCGGGCAAGAGTGGATGTTCAGCGTGTTTGGCCATAAATTTACGAGCACACTCGAGGCCAAACGGAGCATTTACACCATACCTAAACGACACTTTCGCTCCCAGATAAAGCATTTGCGGAATGTTTCGTACAGCAAGAGCCTTCTCGATAACACCGCTGGCTTTTTGATACTTTTTTTGTTCAACCAATGCTTTTACATATTGCTGCACATCGTCGGTTTCGAAATTCGACAATTCACATATTATAGCTTGTTCTTGTTCAAGCTTTTTCCACCTTTGGCCAACCAAATATATCTCGGCTAACCTACGGCGTCCGATAAGTTCATTAATTTTCACCAATTCGAGCGCCCACTTTTCGGCTTTTCGTAAACTACCGCCTTGTTCTTCGGGCAGCTTCATCAAAGCATTTATTACCTGACTCATAAGCTCGGCATCGCCAGGCGATTCTTTAAGCTGTTTTTCTAGTGTGATCATTTGTTTTTGCAATTGTTTTAACTCATCAATTACTGCACCTTCCCAAAATTCAACACCTTGTTTATAGGCAGCACGCGAAATGGCATGTGCACCTACCGGGGCAGTTAACATTACTAACGAAATAATTATTAGCGATTTAACACTCAACTCCAAATCATCGAAATGCAACGACAAGCCAATAAGCACCATGGCCAAACCCAGTGTTGCAGCTTTCGTTATTGCCGACATGCGCAAATAGAAATCAGGCAAGCGAATTATGCCTACCGAAGCCAAGCCAATTAAAATTACGCCCGGCAATATAAGAATTACACTAATGATATCATTTATCGGCATCGTTCCTCCTTTTAGTTAAATAAAATGCAAACGACATAGCTCCCAAAAATGCAATAAGCGATAATACAAGCGCAACATCAATAAAATGAGTTGAGTCCCATAATATTGAAAAGACTGCAATTATTGCAATAATAATAGTTGTAATTAAATCGAAAGCAGTAACCCTGTCGGGTAAAGTTGGCCCCTTAATAAAACGATACAGCACAAACAAAATGCTTATGGCCAATAATACCAGAACTACGGTTAATATGATTTGCATTAATGTCATTGTTAATACATTTTATGATCTGAAAATATTAATTACCCTTCTTTCGAACCCATTTTTTAACTGAGCCACCAACATAGCGGCATCGGTATTAGGAATATACATAGCATGTACATACAAAACCGTTTTATCTACCGAAACATCGAGGCTGAGCGTGCCTGGAGTTAGCGAAACCAACGAGGAGAAAATGGTAAGCTCAAGATCAGATTCAGTATCGAGCGGAACAGCAACCAAACCTGCCTCCATGTGATGCTTGGGAGTAATCACCTCAAATGCAACAATTACACTAGCCTTAATCATTTCCCAAACAAAATAAAATATAAGCTCAAACAATAGAATAACCTGGAAAAACGCTTTTCGGTTAAAAAAACCCGACAAGCCCCAGCCCAAAAGGCTGAAGGCGAAAAAGGTTAAAAAAATGAATAAAGCTCTTATTGGCAAACCTGTTGATAAAAACACTACAGATGTAGCAAGCACACCAAAAGCAAAAACCCATTTTAGCAATTTTATCATTTTTATTTTCTATTTATAATAAAACCAATGTATTCATCTCTCTCAACAACAAAACGTGCAGCTCTTTCGGTAAATTCAATTAAAGGATTTGGCACAAAACTCACCAATAAAATAACTGCCGAAAGCAAAAAAATGATCACAAGCATTGACTTATTCTTGGAAAATAAATCGGCAAAATTATTGGCCGGAAGTTTTTCGCCTATGGGCAAAGGCTTCCAAAATACATAATTCCAAATTTTGGTCATCGAGAAAAGGGTAAACAGGCTTACAACAAGCGAAACCGTTACAATTATCCAATCGCTCGACAGGAAACCTGCTTTAGCCAATATAAATTTGCCCCAAAAGCCCGTAAGCGGAGGCACTCCAGTTAACGAAAAAGCCGATATGGCAAACAACAACGCCAAAACAGGTAGTCTGGCAAATATTCCCCCAAGTTGCTGTAAGTTATAGGTGCCTGTATTTTTACCAATAAGTCCGGCGACAAAGAATAAATTAGTCTTTACCAATACATTATGCAAGATAAAAAACATTGCACCAGCTATTGCCAATGGCGTTCCAATGGCCAGTCCCATTAACATGTAACCAATTTGCGATACAATATGAAACGACAATATTCGCCTGAAATCGGTTTGAGCAGCTGCACCTAAAACACCAACCACCATTGTAAAACCGGCCAAAATCATAAAAATTAGTTTAAAGGGGGTATTGCTTGCCGGAATGATCAAGGTAAAAAACCTGATCAAGGTATAAACGCCAACTTTTGTCATCATGGCCATTAACAGCGAAGAATAACCTATCGGAGCCGTGTGGTACGAAGCCGGCAACCAAAAGAAAAGAGGAAATATAGCAGCTTTTATTCCAAAAGCGACCAAGAAAAAAGCACCGGCTACATTCACCAAAGTGTGATTTCCTATACTTTCGATTACCAAGCCAGCCATAGCCATATTTATGGTTCCGGTTAAACCGTATATGATACCTACTCCGGCCAAAAATATTGTCGATGCGAAAACATTTATAGCAACATATTTGATAGCCCCTTCGAGTTGAAGTTTTTTTCCACCCAAGGTTAAAAGCACAAATGAACTGACCAACATTACTTCGAACCACACATACAAGTTGAACAAATCGGCAGCCATAAATGAACCGGTAAGCCCCAACAACAAGGTGAAAAATACTGTATTGAAAATTGAATTGATTGACTTGCCTCCCAACCAAGTTGCTGAATAAAACCATGCGAGCATGGCTAAAAAGGACGATAGCAAAATCATTCCTGCCGAAAACAGATCAACACCTAAAACTATTCCGTATGCATGCAGCCAGTTACCAACATTCAGCACCACCATTTTATGCTTAATAGTTTCGTGAAGCAATAAAATGCTAGCAAGCAAATGTATTACAACAAATACATTACCGGTGTAGCGTTGCATATTCTTTTTGCTCCAAAAGAAAAGATTGAGTACTGCGGCGAACAATGGCAACAACAAAACAAGTGTTATTATTATTTGATTGTCAATCATCATATTCTAATCTAATTTATCGGTACGGTTCAACTGGTCCATATCGGCAGTGCCTGTTCTGCGGTAAACCTGCCTCAACAACACTATGGCAAAAGCCTGAATGCCAAACCCAATCACAATTGCTGTTAATACAAGTGCCTGTGGAACGGGATCGGCATATTCACCAACCATTATATATGTTGAAGGTGAAACTAACGCCGGAATACCCCTTACCAATTTGGCTATGATAAACAAAAAAAGATTCGATGCATAACCCAACATCATAATGCCAATAATCATTTTGACCATCCCTTTATGGAGCATAAGGTACAAGCCCGCAGCATAAAGCAAGCCGGTTAGTATCGACAACAATACATCCATCTATTTAATATTTTGTTAAAACAAAAGTAATATTCAAAACAACTCCAATCACTACAAAATAAACCCCAACATCGAATAGCAAAGGTGTTCCGGGCTTCCCAATAAGAGGCATCGAAAAGCCGGCCCACATTCCTGTAAACAAGGGCAAGCCCACAAAAAGCGGAATAATAACAGCAACTAAGGCCAAAATTAATCCCAAAGCCATAATACGTACAGGGTTCAACCGGTATGTTCTTTTAGTAACATTTACACCAAAAACCATCGAGTGCAAAAAAAATGCAATTGCAGCCATTAATCCTCCAATAAAACCGCCACCCGGTAAATTATGCCCCCTGAACAACAAAAAAACCGAAAACAAAAAAAACAAAGGCATCAAAAGCTTTACGGTTGTCGATAATATTACTGTTTTCATGTATTGAAATTATTATTTGTCTGCAATTATTTTATCTGCTTCACTTTTAATAATGAAAATACCCCCAGTGCTGCAATGATCAAAACAGTTATCTCACCTAATGTATCGAGACCCCTAAAATCGACCAATATTACGTTGACAATATTTCGGCCTTTAGCAACAAGGTAACTATTTTCGGCAAAAAAGGTTTTTAAAATCGGATCGAATTCAATTTGGTGAATCCACAAAAGCACAAAACTCATAGTAAGTCCAAACAAAATTGCGGGAACGAGCAAACGCAAGCGAACGTTGAGCTTCATTTCAACAAATTTGGGCAGCTTATTCAATATCAGAATAAACAAAACTACAGTAAGAGTTTCAATTAAAAATTGAGTCATGGCTACATCGGGTGCACCAAAAAACAGGAACATTAATGCAGTACCATACCCCACCAAACCCAACGACACAATTACTGTTAGCCTCGACTTAGAAACCATAGTAAGAACAAGTGCCACCATCATCATTACAACAACCAAAACTTCGTGCCACTTAAAGCCAACCAATGACTCTGTCAAACTTGCAATTGTGGGGGTGTTACCTCCTGTGTATATAAAATACCACACAATCGAGACCAACGTTAATACAATTACAATAAGGTAATTACGCAACTTGCCCGATTGAAAAAACTGTGTTTGTATTTTTGCTGTTTTTAACAAGCCAGGTATAAATTTTAAATATAATTTCTCTGGCCCTGGTAATTGGTTAACCTGTAAACGATGTGCATATTGTCTGATAATTTGCCGCAACTTGAACAAAACAAATCCAGAAGCAAGGGTAAGTAAGCTAAGTACAAATATGAACGTAAATCCATGCCAAAGCGTTAATTTCAAAACCGAATCGACACTTAATACAACATTGGCTGTATGGTGCAGAAGTGGTTTAGCCAATTGCTCGACAAACAAGCCACCAATTAAACCAAGTAAAGCAGCCACAATGGGACCTATAAGCATCCCCGAAGGTGCCTCGTGAGGATGTTTAGACAATTCCTTCTCGGGACCAAAAAATATTTTATAACCCAATTCAATTGCCAAAGCGGCAAACAAAGCTCCGGCAAAAAATGCTGCTCCAAGAGTTAAGTAGCTCCAGCCACGCGAATGAATAGCAGCTTCGTACAAAATTTCTTTGGCAATAAATCCAAAGAAAGGTAACACCCCCGACATCGACATTGCAGCCAAAATTGCTGCTAAAAAAGTAAATGGCATCTTTTTCCGCAACCCCGAAAGCATGTTTACATCGCGTGTGCCGGTTTCATGATCGATATTGCCTGCTACCATGAACAACGTACCTTTGTATAAAGCATGAGCCAATACAAAAACCATTGCAGCCTGAACAGCAACGGTTGTTCCAATGCCCAAAAGCATAACCATTATACCCAATGCACTTACCGTAGTATAAGCCAATATTTTTTTCAAATCGGTGTTGATGAAGGCCATACATGCACCATAAACCATCGTAATGCCTCCCACAGCAGGCAAAATGTTGGTCCATATAGGTAAATGCGAAAAGATGGGCGAAATACGTGCCAACAAAAATATACCGGCTTTCACCATGGTTGTTGAATGCAGGTATGCACTAACAGGGGCAGGAGCAGCCATTGCATTGGGCAACCAAAAATGAAACGGGAATTGTGCCGATTTGGTAAAAGCACCAATAAACAAAAGCAAAACGATTGTATTGAGCCGAGGACTATTTAACACCAACGAAGGGTTCTCAATTAAAGCATCGAAGCGAAAAGTGCCGGCATCAACACCTATAAGTACTGTTCCGGCAAGCATAAAGAGGCCGCCCAAAACAGTAACCAACATAGCTTGTAAAGCCGAATTGCGCGATTCTTCGTTATGATGATAGTAGCCAATAAGCAAATAAGAACTGAGACTGGTTAATTCCCAAAAAACAAACATGAGCAACAAGGAGCCTGAAAGCACCAAGCCAACCATTGCCCCCATAAACATCGAAAGATAAATGAAAAACTTAGACCGGTTTTTATCGTGGCTTAGGTACGAATTGGCATAAATATGTATTAAAACGCCGAACCCTGTTATCAGCATCAGAAAAAACACCGACAAACCATCGACCCTAAATACCAAATCGAGACCAATGGCTTCGACCCAAGGTATAACTTCCTGGAAAACATCGCCCTCAACTATACGCCACATTTTTGCTGATGCCCAAACAAATAAAGCAAAGGGAATAAGCGGCAAAAAATATCCTGCTTTATTAGGCATTAACCGAAAAAGCAGCGGCGACAAAAATGCACCCGAAAAACTCAAAAGTACAATTAACAATATCATCTAAAAAGCATAAAAATTGAATATCCAAAACTCCTGTAAATTTATAAAAACATCGAAATCATTTAGCCTGTTTCTTATCGGCAGACACCCGATTTATCGACATTTTAACAAAGCAACTCATTAAGCTTTTAATATATATTAAAGGTAAAAATGATTTAATTGTTTATCAAAATGCATAAAAATATTTATAAAGTATAAATATCGATTGACAATTGTTTAAAGACGTTATATATTGCACATAAATATAAAATCCAACAATATGAGTAATATTTGTTCAAAATTAGAAAAATGTCCAATCTACATGGGCATTCTAAAAGACAAAGTCATTACAAGTAAAGCATACCGTCGTTTTTACTGCGAATCCGACAATCATGTAAATTGCAAACGCTACCTAGTTAGCGAGGCTGTAGGCAAATGCCCACCTAATTTGTTGCCAAACGATACCCGATCGGTTGATGAAATAATAAGCAAAATAAGCTAACACAATTTATGCAATAAAAAAGCCTCACAAATGTGAGGCTTTAAATGCAATATGCTGATTCTTACTATTCGCTAAATAACTTGCTGGCATTTACAAATTCATACTT
>DAOSWJ010000054.1:7943-10842 GCA_035380005.1 Prolixibacteraceae bacterium
TACAATTGGGCAGCCGACGATAAATAGTCGAAACTACTTGTTTGTATTCCCCTGCTGTTCATTTCACGACCAATTAAACTGTTGTATTGCTTAATATCCAAATCGGGCATTAAAGTAACCATCGAAATCAATCTGCAAGCTTCTTCGAGGTTTTTCTCTCTACCGCTAATCGATACAGTTAACTCGTTATCGTTGGCCGAAAAATAATAAGAACATCCCAGCTCACCCATTTTCTTTTTAAACTCGTGAGGTTTAAAGTTGCCCCTCACACCGGCATTGTTCATAAGCTGTGCGGCAAAACCTAAAGTTGGTATGTGATGGGTTCCTACCTCGTAGCTTATCGAAAGGTCGAAAATATCGTTTTGTGTATTTTGCTTGTAATAAAGCTTTACTTTATCGGCAATGTCGGTTCGTACCAAATCTTTATCAAAATTAACATACTTAACTTCGGGTAGAGCCTTGTTAATCTTTGGATAAATTTGTTTGGCAAATTCGCCTGCTTCTTCAACAGTTTGCAAAATCGGATCAATTTCCGGCTTCTCAATTGGTTCAAGTTTTATTTCTCCAGCAGTTGATGTAACTTCCAAATAAGTATTGTTCAAATATTTATTGGCAACTGCAACAATGTCGTCAATTGTAACTTTTTCGAGTTCATCGAAATACTTATTTGCATCGGCAATGTTTCGGCCCGAAATGAAAAAATCGAGCAACCAACCTCCCCTATAGCTAAAATCTTCAAGCATAACAGCATTATCGCGAATGAAATTATCACGTACAGCATCAAGTAATTTTTGATCGATTTTACCCTCCTTAATTTCATCAAGTTTATCAAAGATTAAGTCATCGATTTCTGAAGTTGATAATTGCCGCATTTGAGCAATATCGAAGTTCGGAACTGCTTGTATTGCCAAAATACTAGCATTAAGCAAAGGGTAATAAAAAGCACCTATCGACATAACATCGCCGTCGGTTTCAAGCTGGTCAAGTACGCCTATTGAAGCCGAGTTGGAAAGAATTTCAGCCAATAATTGTACTTTTATTAACTCATTATCGCCAGAGTATGGCGCATTATAACTCCACATTCCAACACTATAAGGAGTTTCTTTCATTTTTATTTTTTCCTTTTTTTCGAGTTTAACTTTTTCAACATTAAACTCTTTGCCAACTGGCTTGGCTTCCCATTTTCCAAAAGTAGCATTAATCTCATTTTTAATGTTTTGCTGATCGAAATCGCCTACCAATATTAAAGCCATATTCTCGGGAACGTACCATGTTTCGTAAAACTCGATCAGCTTCTTTACCGAAGGATTCTTTAGATGGTCGCTGTAACCAATTATATTTTTGCCATAAGGCGATCCTTCCCACATCTTCTCAAGTGCTTTTTCCTGAAAATTTTGAAATGGGCTTTCGGCATACATATTATACTCTTCGTAAACGGTTTCGAGCTCAGCCTGAAAGTTTCTGAAAACTGGATTAATAAATTCGTTAGCATAAATTTCGAGCCACAATGCCGACTGTGACGAAGGAAAAGAGCTATGATAATAGGTCATATCGTAGCTGGTTCCGGCATTTATACCGCTAGCCCCAATATTTTCGAGCAGCAAAACAAATTCTTTCGTTTGAAAATACTTACCTTGTTCTTTCGACGCTTCATTAATTTGCTTGATCAGCGATTCGCGTTGATCGTCATCTGTTGAGTTGTGAAGTTCTTCAAAAAGATCGATTACTCTTTGATATTGCACTTTTTCCGATTCCCAATCGATGGTTCCAACATTTTGTGTACCATTAAACATTAAATGTTCCAAATAGTGTGCTAAACCTGTAGCTTCCTCAGGATCGTTTACTGAGCCAGCTTTTACCGCAACTGCACCAAATACCTTGTTTTGGGTATTATCGTGGTTCAGTATAACAGTTAAGCCATTTTCTAATTTGTACGATTCGATGTTAAAGTTTGAAGGAAATACCTGTTGTACAAGCATTAGCATTGTAAACAGAAAAACAATTTTTAAATAATTCATGATTTTAAGTGGTTTAAGAAGTTATTGTTTATCGTTGTGGATACTATTAAACAACATAAATAACGCAAATAAATTGATTTTGATTTAAATATCTCACAATTATTTGTGTTAAATATTCCTATTTTTTTTGAATTAGTCAAACAAACACATAAAACATTACATCTTGTTTGGCCATTTTCTGATTTATTATTGCATAAACAAAACAAATTTATACCTTTACAATCAGAGTGTTACTTTTTATATATTTCGTAACACGATTATTTTAAAACCTTTTTACACATGACTAAATCTTATTCAATTTTTTTAATACTTTGTATTGTTAGTTTGTTGGTAAATGCTAAAAACGCTACGAAACCAGAATTAACCGATACCATCAAAATTGACGAAGTGGTGATTACAGCTACCAAAACCAAACGAGCATTAAAAGATGTACCAGCACGTATTTCGGTAGTAAACAGCAAAACCATTGCTTTTTCGCCTGCCATGCAGCTCGACGATATACTGCGTTTTGTTCCCGGTGTAAACGTGAACCGATCGGCAGGTATTTATGCCCAACGCCCAATGGTAACGCTTCGTGGCCTCTCGGGCGATGAGCAAGCACGAACATTGGTACTGCTCAATGGCATTCCCATTAACACATCCGACGAGGGTGGCGTAAACTGGAACCGGATCAACCCCAACGACATTGAGCGCGTTGAAGTTTTCAAAGGCCCCGGATCATCGCTTTATGGCAACAATGCGCTGGGAGGTGTAATTAACCTGATTACCCGAAAGCCCAATAAACCTCAAGAACTTTTTGCTGCAGTGAGCTACGGCACATTCAATACCATAAGGCAAGATTTGAACATTGGAATGCGTTCCGAAAAAGGCTATTACGGTTC
>DAOSWJ010000054.1:10942-13468 GCA_035380005.1 Prolixibacteraceae bacterium
GTGGCCGGTTTGCGTTTCGACAGGGTAACTTTCTCCGATGGCGATTTTTACACTACCGATCCGTGGAACACAACTCCTGCTTTAGAAAACAACACATGGACAGAACTTTCGCCTCGACTTGGCGCACGTTTCAATTTCATTGAACAACTGAGCGCTTATCTTTCGTATTCGCACGGTTTCAGGGCATCGATACTCGACGACCTTACACGAACCGGCTGGATGTGGGTAGGCCCAAAATATGCGAACCCCAAGCTGGGACCCGAATCGCTTGAAAACTTTGAAGCTGGCCTTGACCTGTTTCCAATTGAAAGACTTAAAATTTCGGCCACAGGCTGGTACTCGATGGGAACCGACTTTTTGTACTATGTTTCAACCGGCGATTCGTTGTTCGGACGCCCCATTTACATTCGCGAAAACGTAAGCAATGTTACCTCTCGCGGAGCAGAGTTTGCTGTTGAGTACCAGCTGAACAAAAACCTCAATTTAATGGCGAACTATACCTACACCAAATCGGTGATCGACGCCTTCGATAAAAGGCCTGAGCTGGAAAACAAACAATTGAAATATGCTCCGGTAAACAGTGCATCTGCTTCGGTTTTCTGGCAAAACAAAATAGTAAACACCACCATTAGCGCATTGTATAAGGGGAAACAGTTCACCGACGATACCAACACCTCCTTTATCGATCCGTATTTTACAATTGACATGCAACTCTCTCGCCCAATTGGTGAGCACTTCATCATTTCGCTCGATGTACACGACCTACTGGACAACCAACACCTCGAAACCGGCAATTATTTATCGCCCGGAAGGGTAATTAATGCACGCATAGCCTTAAAACTTTAAAAGATGAAACCACTTCGGACAAAGACATTTTTGCGCTTATTGTTTCTTTTGGCTGTTTTGCTTTTAGCTGCTTGTCAAAATACAAATCAGCAAAATAAGTCGGGAAATGAAATTACCGATATGCTTGGCAGAAAGGTTTTTGTTCCCGAAAAAGTTGAACGAATAGTTGGAATTAGGGCTGGTGCCTTGCGTTTAATTTCGTATATGAATGCTGCACAATATGTTGTAGGAGTTGAAGAAACCGAAAAACAATTCGCCCGGCCCTACAACATGTCCCATCCGCATTTTAAATCTTTGCCATCGATTGGTCCCATGATGGGCGGCGATGCCGAAATGATTGTTGCTTCACACCCCGATGTTATTTTTATCACATACACTACTGTAGGCGATGCCGATGCGCTGCAACAAAAAACAGGAATACCTGTTGTTGCCATCGATGCCACCGAAATGGCCACTGCTGCCGATACGCTTTTTGCTTCGCTTAAACTAATGGGCAAGATTTTAAACCGCAGCACAAGGGTCGACTCGCTGATCACTTTTATCAAAAACAACATCGAAGAGTTGAACAGCAGAACCGCCAACATTCCTACCGATGAAAAACCAACAGTTTATGCTGGTGGTCTTTCGTACAGCGGGGCGCACGGTTTACTTTCAACCCATGCTTATTTTCCGCCTTTTGTTTTTGTGAATGCGCAAAATGTTTTGGCGAGCATCAACCTGCAAATAGTGTCGCATGTTAAAGGTACATTTATCGATGCAGAACAATTGCTGGCTTGGAATCCCGATGTTATTTTTATTGATCAGGCCGGGTATCAATTGGTTCAGGCAGATTTGGAAACCGGTTGGTACAACAACATTAACGCACTCAAAAACAAACGAGTACATTATCTGTTTCCACACAACAATTACGCAACCAACTACGAATTGGTGCTGATGAATGCCTGGCTGGTAGGAAAAACACTTTATCCCGACAGCTTTGCCGACATCGATTTAAACAAAAAATTTGACGAGATAAGCCAAGGGTTCCTTCAATGTAACTTTGGTCAAATAATCGATTCAACAAACAACTATTTTTACAATGCCCGATAAAATTATTGCACAATACAAACAATTCATAAAAAGGCGATACTGGTTTATTGCTATTGGATTTTTGTTGCTGGTTGCATTGTCGGTTTTTGCATTGGTGTCGGGATCGTCGGAAATTGGAATCGATAAAGTTTGGCAGTTGATGATTGGTCAAGCCGACCCTTTTGCTGAACGCATCATAATGAGCATCAGACTTCCACGAGTTATTGGCGCCATGTTGGCAGGCACTGCACTGGCAGTTTCAGGCGCAGTGGTACAAAGCCTGTTGCGCAACCCTTTGGCCTCGCCATTTACTTTGGGCATATCGGGAGCATCGGCTTTTGGGGCTGCTTTTGCTATTATTGTGTTGGGTGCCGGAAGCAATTACACCGGCTCCAACGACATGGTTAACATCACCAATCCCTATATCGTAACCATTTCGGCTTTTTTGTGGAGCCTATTAAGCGTTATTGTCATCCTTGCACTATCGAAACTAAAAGGTGCAGGCCCCGAGGTAATCATCTTGTCGGGGATCATTATTTCGTCGCTTTTTGGTGCCGGCATTTCGGCCATGCAATATTTTGCCGATACCATTCAATTGGCATCGATTGTATT
>DAOSWJ010000055.1:0-8803 GCA_035380005.1 Prolixibacteraceae bacterium
TACCTTACTATAAACTGCTTACCTGGTCGCTTATACCTTTTTTACTCTTCATGTTTCTGAAACAAGTTGGCGAAGGGCTCAACAACACCTCGTTGGCCATGATAGCAACCATTACATCGAACGTGATTAACATAGCACTCAACTACTTGCTCATTTTCGGTAAAATGGGTTTCCCCGAATTAGGCTTAAACGGAGCAGGCATTGCAACCCTTATTAGCCGCATTTCGATGCCCATATTAATTTATGTTGGTTTTAGGTTCAAAAAGAATATTTTCCATTTCTTCAAACAAGTACCTAACGAGCGTTTCAACATGAAAGTTATGGGACAGTTGCTAGCCATAGGCTTTCCAATTGCAGCACAAATGCTTGTTGAGGTTTCGACTTTTGCATTTGGTGCTATAATGATGGGCTGGATGGGCGATGTGGCTTTAGCCTCGCACCAAGTGGCCATGGGACTTGCCGGCTTTACTTTTATGATTGCAAACGGAGTTGCTATGGCAGCCACCATACGAACAAGTTTTCAGCTTGGAAAAAAAGACTTTATGAGCATGGAAAAAGTAGCATTTTCGGCCATACACCTGGTTTTAGGCTACATGATTTTATGTGCTTTGTTGTTCTTTATGTTCAGGTTTCAACTACCAAAAATGTTCAGCCCCGATAAGGCTGTAATTGCACAGGCTGCATCGCTGCTCATTATTGCAGGAATTTTTCAGGTTTTCGACGGGCTGCAAATTGTTGGACTTGGAATTTTACGGGGATTTGCCGATGTAAAAGCTCCAATGTTTATTGCCACCATTTCGTATCTGATTATTGGCATACCAGTAAGTTACCTTCTTGCGTTCACCTTTAAAATTGGCCCCGAAGGTATTTGGATTGGTTTTGCAACCGGACTGGCATCGGCCGCACTCATGCTTTTCATTCGTATAAAAATGAAAATCAGAGAAGTAGAAGCGAAAGGCTAGTCGAGTTTGAGTACTGCAAGAAATGCTTTTTGCGGTACTTCAACGTTACCAACCTGTTTCATGCGCTTTTTACCGGCTTTCTGCTTTTCCAACAATTTACGTTTACGGGTTATATCGCCACCATAACATTTGGCAGTAACATCTTTCCGAACGGCCTTAACAGTTTCTCGGGCAATAATTTTGGCTCCAACAGCTGCTTGTATGGCAACATCGAATTGTTGACGAGGAATCAGTTCCTTTAGTTTTTCGCACATGCGGCGGCCAAAGTTTTGGGCATTATCCTGATGAATTAACGACGAAAGTGCATCAACAGGTTCGCTGTTGAGCAAAATATCGAGGCGCACCAATTTCGACGGACGATGATCAATAATGTGATAATCGAACGATGCATAACCCTTCGATATGCTTTTCAGTTTATCGTAAAAATCGAACACGATTTCGGCCAGTGGCATATCAAAAGTAAGCTCGGCCCTATCGGTACTTATGTAATTCTGATTGATAAGAATACCGCGTTTGCCCAAGCAAAGGGTCATAATTGAGCCAATGTAGTCTGATTGTGTAATAATTTGTGCCCTAATGTAAGGCTCTTCAATAACATCGATAGTTAATGCCGAAGGCATCCCCGAAGGGTTATAGATAGTATATTGCTCGCCCTTTTTAGTATGGACGGTATATTCAACGTTGGGCACAGTGGTAATAACGTTCATATCGAACTCGCGATCAAGGCGTTCCTGAACAATTTCCATGTGTAACAAGCCTAAAAAACCGCAACGAAAACCAAAGCCCAAAGCGGCCGACGATTCGGGTTCGTAGGTTAACGAAGCATCGTTCAACTGTAATTTTTCCATGGCAGCTCGCAGGTCTTCATAATCGTCGCTATCAATTGGGTACACACCGGCAAATACCATGGGTTTAACCTCCTGAAAACCATCAATCCGCTTTTGGCAACCGCCTTTAACATGGGTAATTGTGTCGCCAACTTTCACTTCTTTAGCAGTTTTAATGCTTGATATGATGTAGCCCACATTACCGACACGCATTTCATCACGCGGATCGAGGCCCATACGCAAAACACCAATTTCGTCGGCAACATATTCTTTATCGGTAGCAAAAAATTTAACTTTATCGCCTTTGCGTAAAGTGCCGTTTACTATTTTATAATAAGCCACTACACCCCTGAAAGTATTAAAAACCGAATCGAAAATAAGGGCTTCCAAAGGAGCGTTTTCGTCGCCTTTTGGCGATGGAATATCACGCACAATACGCTGCATAATTTCCTCAACGCCCTCACCGGTTTTACCACTGGCGCGAATTATGTCCTCACGTTTACAGCCTATCAGATCAATAATCTGATCTTCGACAATTTCGGGCATAGCATTGGGCAAGTCCATTTTGTTCATAATTGGAATAATCTCCAAATCGTGCTCAATGGCCAAATAAAGGTTAGAAATGGTTTGAGCCTGAATGCCCTGTGTTGAATCGATAATGAGCAAAGCGCCTTCGCATGCAGCAATCGAACGTGAAACTTCGTACGAAAAATCTACGTGACCCGGGGTATCAATCAGATTAAAAACATAATCGTTACCTTCAAAATGATATTTCATTTGAATGGCATGGCTTTTAATAGTAATGCCCCGCTCCTTTTCAAGGTCCATGTTATCTAGTACCTGTTCGGTCATGTTGCGATCGCTAATGGTACCGGTATATTGCAACAAGCGGTCGGCCAAAGTGCTCTTTCCGTGATCGATGTGGGCTATTATACAAAAGTTTCGTATGTTCTTCATCTGCTAAAGCGTTGATATTCCGTTAATTTTATGTACTTTTCAATTTTTGCGCAAAGATAAACGATTTTTTGATTTGATAAAGAACAAGCAAGGGCTCATACAACGATTTAACAAGGGCTAAACAAAGCTTTAAGGAATTATTACAGAACAAAACACGTTTTTTTAATTTTTTCATGGAAAATGAACCAAGTGTTTATATTTTCGTAGCCTAAAAAATAATCAAAAGAAAAACATTCAGAATAATAAAATGGGAAGAGCATTTGAATACCGCAGAGCGGCCAAAGAAAAGCGTTGGGACAAAATGTCGCGCATATTTCCTAAATTAGGAAAAACCATTACTGTAGCAGCAAAAGCTGGTGGCGAAGACCCTTCGTTAAACCCGGCATTACGCACTGCAATACAAAACGCCAAGGCACAAAACATGCCCAAGGCCAACATCGATGCTGCCATTAAACGCGCTTTCGGAAAAGATGCCGAAAATTATATTGAAGAACTTTACGAAGGCAAAGGCCCGCATGGTACCATGTTTATGGTTGAATGCATGACCGATAACCATGCCCGTACGGTAGCCAACATGAAATGGATTTTCAATAAATGGGGCGCAGGTTTGGTTCCCTCAGGATCGATGGAATTCATGTTTTCGCGAAAAGCAGTGGTTGAATTTCAAAAACCTGCTGGTAAAGACATTGAAGAGCTTGAAATGGAGCTTATTGATGGCGGCCTCGAAGAGCTGGTTGAAAACGAAGGAACCATGTATGCTTATGCAAACTACACCGACTTTGGCCTGCTTACCAAAACATTTGAAGATTTGGGAATTGAAATAACAAAAGCCAACCTTCAACGCATTCCGAACGACACGGTTGAACTTACCGAAGAACAAATGGAAGAAGTTGATAAATTACTCGATAAAATTGAAGAAGACGACGATGTACAGGAAGTTTTCACCAACATTGCATAAACTTTAATTTTTTGATGGATAGCAAAAAAATAAGAATCGTTTTTATGGGCACACCGGGCTTTGCGGTGGCCAGCTTGCAAGCACTTATCGAGGGCGGGTACAACGTTGTTGGCGTAGTAACAGCCCCCGATAAACCTGCGGGCCGTGGACAAAAAATCACTGCTTCGGCTGTGAAATTGTATGCTCAGGAAAAAGATATCAGAATTTTACAGCCCGAAAAATTAAAGTCCACCGAATTTATTGAAGAATTACAAAGCCTTAAGGCCGATTTACAGGTTGTTGTTGCTTTCCGCATGTTGCCCGAAATTGTTTGGAACATGCCCCCACTGGGCACTTTCAACCTTCATGCTTCACTTTTGCCTCTATACCGTGGTGCAGCTCCTATTAACTGGGCAATAATTAACGGAGAGACCCAATCGGGGGTTACCACTTTTAAACTGCAACACGAAATTGACACCGGCAACATTATTTTTCAGGAAAAAACAAGCATTGGCCCCTACGACAATGTTGAAAAACTGCACGATAAATTAATGAAAATTGGTGCACAACTGGTTATTAAAACCGTTGATGCACTGGCTACCGAAAACGTGAAATTCATAAGTCAGGATGAATTGATCGCAAAAGGTTATGAAACCAAACACGCACCTAAAATTTTCAAAGACGACTGCAAAATTTACTGGAACAACAATGGCGAAAAAATTCGCAATCTCATACGAGGCTTAAGTCCCTACCCTGCTGCCTGGACCAACTTAGTAGCCAAAGATGAAAAACAAACACCTTTGAAAATTTTCAGGGCCGATTTCGAAGCAGTTAACTATGCTATTGAACCAGGCTCAATTTATTCCGATGGAAAAACATTCCTTAAAATTGGAGCAAACAACGGATGGTTATCCATTAAAGAACTACAGCTTTCGGGTAAAAAACGCATGAATACCGAAGAATTCCTAAGAGGCTTCCAACATCCCGAACAGTACAAAGCTGAATAATTCATTTATACAAATCATTTTGTGCTATTAATTTGTTAATTATACGTTAACAACAAAAATTGAATTGCTCATCTAATTCAATATATAGCAAAACATTGAATGTGAGTGCTTTTATATTTGAACGTTTTTTTGTAAATTATACGTTCAAAAAATAACCAAATATTAAAAGCATTAATAGGTGCTATCATTAGCATAATCTTATATTTGAAATCTAATTATGATTTAAAATTACTGTACAATGGCTGTAAATAAAACATTCGGAGCAGGAATCGATACTGCACAAAACAACGTAAACGACAAGAAATTAATCCAGTACATTAACCTAAAATTGGCAGCCTTGGGCTACCCATATTTTCAGGACGAACGTACTGCCCAGTTCATGGAGGTAGCATCGCCACTTTTAGATAATTTCAGGGAAAAATCAAGAATACTATCAGAGCACTTATCGCCTGTAGCCCAACGCATTCAAGATTTCATTGACTCGTACTTGGGTGATTTGCCCGGTTATAAAAGCATACCAATACCACAACACACCTTAGTGCTCGACACCCATGGTTTGGCGCGTCGCATGTCGGTTCCACCCAATTGTGATTTATACGAAACCGATATTGTAAGCACCTATAGAACAGCTCAAGGTATTTTGCACAATCCTAAATCGGATAAACGAACCACAAAAGGTGTTTTTCATGTATGTGAAGGTGGCCTACCCATTGCCGACGACAAAAAAGCAGTGCCTAAAATTGCTTTTGCCCGTTTGCTTGAGGCAGCTTTTAACCCTCCTCGCGAACTTATGCGCTTGCCTTACACTGCCAACCAAAACAACAAAGCCGAATTGTTTGTAAGCTTATTGCTCAGGCCAATTGTTGTGCCCGAAGTACCTGGCATAAGCCGCGAAAAATCGATGGAAATACGTTTCTTTGCCCCTGGCAACCTTATTGGCAACCTCGATTTTGTTGAATCGATTTTTGGAAATGCCGGCGACCCCCACCTTCCTGAAAACGATGCAGCACTCGACCCCGACGGCTGGACAGGCCATACCGGTTGCGTAATATTGGCAACCCACCTTGTCGATATGAAGAAAAAAGACCTCGGGCTACCACACTACGATCATGCAACCGAACGGCAACGCCGCGATGGCATGTGCTGGAAAAACGAAAATGAAAAATACAACGACGGTACTGCGTTCAAAATAACTGCCCGCGACGAGCAAGGTGTGGTTATAACCATAATTGCCGACAACTATTTTGGTTACTGTAAAAAAGAAGTAAAAACCCAAATAAGCTACTCGGCCAACTTGTACGGTATGGCCGAAGAAGAACATGCAGGCGGTGCTTTAGCTTTCCAAAGCTACGACTTAGGTGAACGTTACCAACATAAAACAAGCAACGAATTCACATTTAGGGAATTACTCAATCTCTACCCCGAAACCATTGAATTGAGGCCCGAAGGTCACGGAAGGGATAAGAAATACGAAAATATACTATATGTACCCGAAAACGCTCTTTTCAACCTTTTCGAACAATCGGTAACATGGGAAAGCGACAAAGGCAAACCATGCCGCATAAAACTTTTACCACAAAACATTTACGTACTACCATCGGGCTACAAAGTACGCATGTTGAAACGATTGAATGGACGACATTGGCACTTGGTAGGAACGGTTGCCGAAGGAACTTTCTGCCACAAACCTTGCACGGTATCGGGTGGCGGCAAATCCGAAATATCAAAATCAATCCAAGATGCAATGATCCAAGGTTCGGTAATTGTATCCGATTTACAACGCGATTTGGAAGCCGTATATGAGATTATTAATATGGACTTCACCAAACGTTTAAAAATACCTGCCGACTACAGTAAAGAATCACCTCGAGGAATTCTCGATTCGAGGCGCTCGCTTGGGTCGGTAATTAAGCTGCTCACCCCATCAGACGAATATACCGATGAATATAACCAGTGGCTCATTAAAGTTCCACAACGCATCAAAGACCTCATTTACATTGTTAAACGCCGTTACCATAACGAGTGGGACCAAGATTGGAAAGAATTCTTCTCGGTTGACAAAATAAACGGTCTTCCGGGCAACGAACTTAAATTCGATGGACGAAAACTTATTGCCAACTACTTAAGAGTTGGTCACGACGTTGACAAATCGTGGCGCATTTTCCAGGTCCGACAAGATTTTTATCCGGCACTGAAAGTGCAAACTGAAGACGACATCTCTGCTTCGATTATTATGAGAAGCGATATGCTGAAAGGCCTCAACCCAAAATACAACAATCCAAGTGTAAAAATACTTACCAACTGCGAATCGAGGTTATTTCAACGCCCCGACGACTGTGTTGTAAAAGGTTACGATAAGCAAGCCGAAAAGGACTTATCGAGCCCCAATACATTTTTATCGAACTTTGAACCTTTAACCCGCGAACAGGTAAAAGAAATCAAAGAAGACTCAATTGGCTTCGACCATTACACCCAACCGGTAAAAGATCTCATCAACGATTTTTTGGCCAAAGAGAAACCTAAATATTTGGTGGTACCATCGGAACCCCGTTTGGTTGACGGCGTACCATCGGCTAACCCGCGTTATTTACAGGTGCGCCCCGATCTGGTTGATCCTATTGGTCGCTACTTAGGCGAATTGACCACCCGCATATCGCGTCGCATACCAATTGACAAACCGCTTTACATGCCGGTAAATATGGTTCTTCCGGGACGTAGAAACAATCCTGCCGATACTAAAAACAATGTTCCACCATTGGCAATTTATAATCCAATCCATTATCAGGAGCTACCTGAACTATTTATTGATTTTATTTGCAGCATTACCGGCAAATCGCCCTCAACAACCGGATTTGGATCGGAAGGCGCACTTACAAAAGGACCTTTCAACAACCTGTTGCCTGCTGCCGATTTGAACAATGCACTGTTATCGTATATTTTAACAGATTATAAACCATTCAGCTCAGCTGCCGGTTATGTTGGTCCAAAATACAAAGTCGATCACGACATTAGCTTACTCATTCCCGAAGTTATTTCGCGTATGTCGGTCGAAGAACGTGAGCCAAAATATTTGATTGAAAATGGCTACCTCGAAAAGGTTGAAGACTTTGAATACGAAGGTGAAAAAATAATGGCCAGCCTGCTCGGATACCGTATCAACATTAAGTTTGTACATCACTTTATGGGGCGTATTTTTAGTAACCCCGATGCCATTTTTAATGAAGAAATGCTAAAACCTGAGCTTCAGGATATGGCAACCTTTGCCCATTCGTTAAAGAACCTCGAAGTAACTCAAAAACGTGTTGCAAAAGGTTACCTGCTCGATGGCACATACGAAGCACTTTGCCCACCATTAAAAGCATTGGTGAAAATAATGATCGATGGAAAATACGAAGGAATGGATCGTTACCATCCCGAATTCAGAAAAATGTTTACCCGCGATTATGTAATAAACAGCACATGGTACAAAGAAAGGTTAGCAATAAAACAACAACGCGATATTGCATACTGGCAAAAACAAATTGAATACATTAAGCAAGTAATGGCCAAAAACAATTACAAAGATGCCGTTGAACGCATGAACCTGCACCAACGTTTAAGCGATGCCAGCAAACAGCTAAAAGCAGTTCAAAAGCCCGAATACTTAGAAACTTTGTGCGGAACACTTGGTGCCGATCCGTTAAAAGCTATCAATTAATTACTGCTTTTAAGCTTCAACATCTAATTTCAATCCCGTAAGGTTATCAATATGAAAATCTTACGGGTTTTTTATTTTAAAGACGGTTATTTGTTCCAATAAATATGTTGCCCCTACACAACAGCTAATATATCATTATCCAAAAACATCTGGCTCATTTGATATTTATGTAAAAGAATCAAAACATTCAAACCAATATTTTCTTATAATTGCAGTATAATTAACAGCACAAGCCTCTTTAGCTCAGTTGGTAGAGCAGCTCATTCGTAATGAGCAGGTCGCGGGTTCGAGTCCCGTGAGAGGCTCGAAGAGATCGAACGGGACGAGAAGTGAAATCCCGCAGAGCGAAGCGGTGGCGGGAAGTCCCGTGAGAGGCTCGAAGAGATCGAACGGGACGAGAAGTGAAATCCCGCAGA
>DAOSWJ010000055.1:8903-13183 GCA_035380005.1 Prolixibacteraceae bacterium
GCGAAGCGGTGGCGGGAAGTCCCGTGAGAGGCTCGAAAAAAAAATTTGTTATCCTATAAGGTAATCCAAAATCCATATAAACAGATCTGAAACAGAAGCTTTTCTTCAAATCAGCCTAAATTTCACTTGTACAAAAACCTTTTTAATTAATATGGGTTAATATTCAAAACTGACAGTTAAACAAAAAAAAAATCATGAGCCATAATATTGCAATTAGCGGAGCAAGTGGGTACATTTCACAATCGATTCAGAAAAACGACCTTTTTAAAAAATATTCCTTTGTAAAACTCTCGCGCAACGAACCCGAGCATATTTGGAAAGAGAAAATTGCCAACGCCAACATTATAATCAACCTGGCCGGTGCTCCAGTTATAAAACGATGGACAGCAAAAAACAAAACCGAAATACTCGAGAGCCGCATAAATACTACTCAAAAAATTGTATCAATAATTAACCAATTACCTCCTCAAAACTCCCCTCAGCTTCTGATATCAGCTTCGGCAATAGGCATTTACCCCTACAAAGGCACAGAAATGCTCGATGAATACAGTTCAAAACGTGGCGATTCATTCTTAAGCCAAGTTGTTGAAAAGTGGGAAAACGAAGCAAACAAACTCCATCATATTAATACACGATTAGTTATTATGCGAATAGGAATTGTGTTGGGCAAAAACGGTGGACTGCTAAAAAAAACACTTCCATTATTTAAGATCGGGTTAGGAGGAAAAATTGCAAGCGGAAATCAAGCATTCTCATTTATTCATATTAACGATTTGGTAAAAGCTGTTCACTATTTTATCGAGAATAAAAGCACAAAAGGTATTTACAATATTGTTTCGCCACAAATTACCAATAACACCCACTTTACCAAAGCACTGGGAAAGGCAATGAAACGAACAGCAGTTACCCCGGTTCCTGCTTTTGCACTTCGGCTATTATTTGGTAAAGTCTCACAAATAATGATCAATGGCGAAAGGGTTTACCCTACCCGACTGATCGAAAGTGGATTTAACTTCGATTTTCCGAACATTGAAAATGCAGTTAAAGCTATTGTAGCAAAAACATAAACCACTTTTGGAAAAATAAACAATTTGCTTACATTTAAGCATTCATTTATAAAACAAATATCATGATCGATTTTCGTTCGTTCCACAAATTATCGTACGGCCTTTATATTATTGCATCGGAATACGATGGAAAAAAATCGGGGTATGCCGGCAATACCGGTTTTCAGGTAACATCGGAGCCCATGACCATTGCCGTTAGTTGCAATAAAAACAACTATACCTGTGGTATCATTCAAAAACGAAAGGCTTTTTCCTTATCGGTATTACAAAAAGACCTCGATGTATCGATCATTGGTGATTTTGGCTTCAAAACAACTGAAAACTTCGATAAGTTTGAACGTTGGAAATATAAGACCGGCAAACTGGGCATTCCGGTGATAAGCGAACACTGCAATGCAACATTCGAGTGCAAGGTAAAAAACGAAATCGACTGTGGAAGCCACATTTTATTTATTGGTGAAGTGGCCGAAGCCGAGAAATTAAACGACAACCCGCCTCTCACTTACGAATATTATCACGAACACTACAAAATGTTGTCGCCCAAAAATGCACCTACTTATATCGATCCCGAAAAGCTCAAAGAGGACGAAAAAACCAACGAAAAGCCCAACTCGCCCGAAGAAGTTCAATCTTCGGCAAAAGAACACATTTGCATTATTTGCGGCTACACTTACGATCCCGAAGTGGGCGACCCCGATAAAGGCATCCCTCCGGGTACTACTTTCGAAGATTTACCCGACGATTATACCTGCCCCATTTGCAGTGCGGGAAAAGACTTTTTTAAAGAATTGTAATTACTTCACAATCTGCATTTCGTTGAGCAAATACGAAGCTCCGGCAAATTTGTCGATCACAAACAACATGTAACGCATATCGAGCGAAATATTACGGCACATTTCGGGGTCAAACATTATGTCGCTCATGGTTCCTTCCCAACAGCGATCGAAATTGATACCAACCAAGTGCCCTTTTGCGTTAATAACCGGACTGCCCGAATTACCGCCCGTTGTATGGTTCGAAGCCAAGAAACAAACAGGCAGCTCGCCCTTATTGTTAGCATACTGTCCAAAATCGCTTTTCAAATACAGTTCCCTTAACCTATCGGGCACATCGTAATCGTAAATCTCAGGATTATCTTTTTCGATTATACCATCGAGCGTTGTGTAATGTTTATATGTCACACCGTCGGACGGCCTGTAACCTTCAACTTTGCCATAAGTAACCCTCATGGTTAAATTAGCATCGGGATACATCATTTTATCATTCTCTTTTTCCAATAATGCTTCAACGTATAGCTTCTGATTTTTTTCAATTTTCTGACTAATAGATCTGTGCTGAGTGAAAATTGAATCGTAATAAATTCTCGACATACTTTCAAAGAGCTTAAACAATTCATCGTTTATCAGGGCTTTTTTAAATCGCTCAACATCGTTCTTTTCAATTAATGCTTTAAGCTCCTGCGAACTATTAAGCAACGAACTGTTATGGATTTTCAATAATACGTCATAAGCATTATCAGTGGCAAATAGCGATGATAATTCTTCGGGAATAAAGCGTTGATCGGTTTCGTAGAAATATTTCTGAAAAAGCGACACAAAAACCTCGGAATCAACAACTGGGTCAACATCTTTAAAATGTTCATCGAAAAAGCTTAACTCTTTGTCAACATCAATGGTATCCTTATCGCGCACATTACGGGCTAAACGGCTGTATGCCCGGTAGGAATCGGTGCCACGCATTACTATCTCGTCAAAATAATCTTTAGCCTTCTGATAGGGCAATAGTTGATCGTACAATTCATCAAAAGTATTTAATACATTGCCATATTTATTTTCTCTATCAATGTTTGAATTCACCCATTCATCAAAAAGTTTTTCGCTTGCCAATTTAATTTCAACTGCATTCAACCGTTTAAGCCCTTTTGTTTCGCCTTGCCACTTTTTCCATGCATTACTGGTCGATGCATATTTGGCAGCATACTGTATTCGGGTTACACGATTGGCATCCATTTTTTCGGCCAATATCTTTAATTTGGCATCGCGAATAGCAACCCTGTCGGGGTTACGTTGCTCAACAATTTGTTGTACAGCTTTCGAAAACAAATATTGTTGTGTTGTTCCGGGGTAGCCAAAAACCATTGTAAAATCACCGGAATTAATACCAGAAATATCAATTGGAAAAAACTTTCGAGGTTGGTAAGGAACGTTGTTGGGAGAATAATCGGCCGGTTTATTATCGGGGCCGGCATAAATTCTGAAAAGCGAAAAATCGCCAGTATGACGGGGCCACATCCAGTTATCGGTATCGCCGCCAAATTTTCCGATTGCCGATGGAGGCGCTCCCACCAGGCGCACATCGGTAAAGCGTTCGTTCACAAAAACATAGTATTGGTTTCCATTGTAAAAAGGTTTAACAACAGCCTCGTAGTGTGTACCTGCAATTGCTTCATTTTTAACAAATTCAATATTCTCACTAATTTTATCCTGAATTAATATTGCATCATTAATGGTATCGGTTCCGGCCAGCACTTCGTCGGTAACTTCACGCATTTCAATCAAAAAAGTTACCGAAAGCCCTTCATTGGCAAGCTCCTCGTTTCTGTTCATGGCCCAAAAGCCATCGGTAAGGTAATCGTGTTCGATGGAGCTGTGCGATTGTATTTGCCCATAACCACAATGATGGTTGGTAACAAGCAGCCCATCGTTCGAAATCAGTTCGCCGGTACATCCCCTACCAAACAAAACAATAGCATCTTTCAGGCTCGAATGGTTAACATTGTAAACATCGTCAGCCGATAGTGTAAAACCCATTTGTTGCATCTCGTCGATGTTTTCTTGCAACAAAACCGGCACCCACATACCTTGGCGGGCAATAACAGAGAAAAAAGAGAAAAAAACCAAAAATGAAAACAACACTAATTTTATCATAAAAATATTTTTTGTATTTCCAACTAATTTATCTCGGCCCTAAAAATCTATCCCCGTTAAAATGAATCATGTGTTCGGGAAATTCTATTATCCAAACTTCAGTATCCCATGCAATCTCAGTCGTATGTTTTTTAAATTCTGAAAAGTCGGGAAATGCAGAAACATAAATTTTTCCTGCTTTACAATCTTTCAGAAATTCTTCCAACTCAACAATACGTTTTGGAGTCATTGGGCCATGTGATGTCACAGCCTCAATTAAATACAACCAATTCTTTGATTCATCATA
>DAOSWJ010000056.1:0-9650 GCA_035380005.1 Prolixibacteraceae bacterium
AGGTACTAATATAAACGAGAGGGGATATGATTATATCAGTGGAAAAATTTCATCGGTTGATGTTGATGGTTATTACAACTTCTCAAACTCTTTGACCGATGCTGTTGCTGAACAATTCCAAAGAAAAAGAAGACTCATTGGTGTATTTGCCAGTGCCGATATAAGTTATAAGAACTATGCTTTTATATCACTTACAGCTCGTAACGATTGGTCTTCTACCTTACCATTGGATAATAATTCATTCTTCTACCCGGGTGCAACTGCCAGTTTTGTTATTACTGATTTCTTGGCAGAACAGTCTATTGAATCGGGTATTTTAAGTTTTGCAAAAATACGTGCTGCCTATGGATGGACAGGTAATGATGCTGATCCTTATCAAATTTATCCTGTTTTTGAATCGGCTTTTTCAAATAATCCGGGTTATCCCGAAATTGACGATTTAAAATTTCCTTTGAATAATGTGAATTCATACACTGTTAGTAATCAGCTTGGAAACAATGAGTTAAAGCCTGAGATTACTAAGGAAGTTGAGCTTGGTATTGATGTGCGTTTCTTTAATAACCGTTTAGGTTTTGATGTCGCTTTATACGACAAAACTACACATGGTTTGATAACTACTTTACCAATTGATCCTTCGTCAGGATACACATTCCAATTAACGAACTTGGGTGATGTGAACAACAAAGGTATTGAGTTTATGACAAATATTATACCTGTTAAAACCAAAAATTTTGAATGGAACATTAATTACAACTTTTCAAAAAATGTCAACAAAGTTGTTGAGTTAGCCGAAGGTGAAATCACAATTGATGGTTTTGGTAATGCTGTAATTATAGCTAAAAAAGGCGAAGAAGTTGGTTTATTCAAAACCTATGTTCCACGCACTGTAGAAATTGATGGTGTTGAAAGAGTTATTGTTGATGGTAACGGTAACGTAATGCAATCGGCCGACATGCAAGTGACCGACAGAAGTGTAAATGAGGATTTTGCGATGGGTTTAAGTAATTCATTTACTTGGAAAGGTTTAAGCCTTAGCGCAACATTAGATTTTCATTATGGTGGTTATATTTATTCATATACAAAAGATTATATGCATTGGACAGGTTCAGCATTTGAATCAACTATGAATAACCGTAATCCATTTGTAGTGCCTAATTCAGTTGTTGAGAATGCCGATGGTACCTATAGTGAGAATACTACTCCGGTAACTCAAAATACACAACATACTTTTTATGGCGATTATGGAGCATTCGAATCAGATCTGTATTCAGTTATTGATCGTTCATACTTGAAATTACGTGACGTAGGTTTATCGTACCAAATTCCTAATAGTGTTACAAACAAAATCAATATAAATGATTTAAAAATATCATTTGTAGCCGGTAATATTTTGTTGTGGACACCAGCAGATAACTGTTATATCGATCCTGAAACAACAACTTTCGGTAATGACCTTGGTGCACGTTTTGGCGAATTTGGAACCAATCCGAGCAATCAGACTTATTTGATGAGTTTATCATTTAAATTCTAAACCACTAAAATTTGGTACATATGAAAAAAATAGCATATATATTATTAATACCCATGCTTCTATTATGGGGATGTTCCGACTGGTTGGATATCAATCACGATCCGAACAATTTAAGTGAAGTTACAAATTCTGATGCATTAGTCCCAATCGCACAAGTTAGCATAGCTAATAACTTAATGGGCTGGGATTTTGGTTTTGCCGGAGCTTATTGGTCTCAATACATGGCGCAGAATTATAATGCATCACAGTTCAAAACACTTGAAGAATACAGCGAATTTGAATTTTCATCAGCTTATTCTGATTTAACTGCAGGTACCCTTACCGATTTGAAAAAAATTAAAGAGGTTGCTATAGAAATTGAAGATGAAGGTAGTTATCTTTTAGCCGAGATTCTTTCAATATTTGTATGGCAGATTATTACAGACACCTGGGGTGATGTTCCATATAGCGAAGCTTTAATGGGGGCTGAGGGAACATATTCGCCGGCTTTTAACAAAGGAGAAGAGATTTATGCTGATTTGCAAAAAAGAATTGATGAGGTTTTAGCTAAAGACTACAGTACAGCTTCTATTAATCCTGAAGTCGATTTTATTTTTGAAGGTGATGTACATAAGTGGATTCAATTTGGCAACTCATTAAAGCTT
The DNA here is from genome assembly GCA_035380005.1 of Prolixibacteraceae bacterium. Lineage (GTDB taxonomy): Bacteria > Bacteroidota > Bacteroidia > Bacteroidales > Prolixibacteraceae > Roseimarinus. The sequence goes on from DAOSWJ010000056.1 coordinate 2,176, forward strand.
AAGCTAATGTTGCGTTTGTCCGAAACTTCATCATACGATAATGCAAAAGTTTTAAGCTTTGTAAGCTCAGCTGACTTTTTAAAAGCAAGCGCCAGCGTGCCGGGTTCAATTTTTGAAGATAAAGATGCCAAAAGACATCCTATGGCTGAGTTTGAAGCTGGAAGTGCAGGTTATTTGACAACGAATGTTATTGCAAGTAAAACCTTACTCGATTATTTGTTGGTAAATAATGATCCACGCTTGAATTCAATTTATATTCCTTCTTCAAGTGGACACAGGGGCGCTTTCCAAGGTGATTTTGATTCTCCAGAAGATTCAGATGGTAACGGAACTCTTGACGAAGATGAAGAATACAGTACAATGGATTTTGCCTATAATATGGATATCCCTTTTATTTCACTTTGGGAAACAGAGTTTCATCAAGCCGAAGTTTATGCAAGGGCAGGTGACCATAATAACGCTAAAAATCATTTTGAAAATGGTGTAAAAGCTTCACTTTCTGCTCACGGTATTGCTGCTTCCACAATCATTGAATCGGGTTATGCTAAATGGGTTGATGGTACCGTTGAACAAGAGATCAAGCAAATTGCTATGCAAAAATGGGTGGCAAATGCAAAATATCAGCACTGGGAATCTTTTATAGAACGTAATCGTACGAAATATCCTGCTGTGAATGATATTGATATAGCTGCTGATCGTAAGGGTGCTTGGTCAAACTTTCCGGTAGGTGATTTTACTATCTCGGTAAAAGGACGTACAAAATTGCAAGGTAATTTGCCAGCTTCGGCTATTTACCCAAATGCTGTACTTACTCGTAATACCAGCTCAACAGTGCCTTCGCAAAAAGCTAACGTAGGTGAGAAAATTTGGTGGAACCAAAAAGCAGGTAAATAGTGTTTTTTGGAGTAATTATTAAAAAAGATTAAATTATGAAAAAAATATTATTAATACTCGGTATCGCATGCTTGTCATTATTATTTGCAAGTTGCGAGAAAGAAACCGAAGGAATATCGTTTGAAACACACTATGCTGTTTTTGAACTTACAGGCGATAACCCTTTTAGTATACCGCTTGGAACTCAATATTCCGAGCCGGGGGTGAAGGCATTGGCCGGCACCGATGAATTGGAAGTGATTTCTTCGAACAATGTTAACAGCGATCAAATTGGAGTTTATACCGTAAGTTATTCTGCTACAAATAAAGACGGTTACGATGCTTCAGCTTCAAGAACGGTTGTTGTTTATGACCCTGCTGCACCTGATACAGATCTCTCTGGAAAATATGTGTCAGGGGTTGTACGTACTGAGGCTGATGGTTCCAATCCTCGTCCTTTCGATGGTTTAAGTGTTTCTGTAACAAAAGTTGGTCCTGGCATTTTCTATGTTGATTGTTTGCTTGGTGGAAATTATTCGCTTGGTTATGGTTATGGAAATAATTATGCCATGACTGGCTATGTTATGTTGAGCAGTGATAATACGCTTTCGCTTATTTCAAGCTATGTAAGTGGTTGGGGCGATGGCCTCGAGGACTTTTTCGATGGAGCTTATGATCCTGCTACCGGTGGCTTAAGCTGGAAGTCGCAATATGCTGGTGCCGATATTTTTAGTGTAACTTTAACAAAATAAGATATGAAAAGAAATATAATATATTTGCTTCCTTTGTTCTTCCTTTTTGCAGTAAGCAGCTGTATGGAAGATCCCGAAGTATGGAACAGTAAAGTGGTTGATATGTCTGGCGACTGGTATGTTCAATACAATCACGAATCGTATGGCGTTGATCCATTTGGTGTAGGGTTTGCTGAATTATTGACCTACAATACTGCAAGTGATGATGGTACTGAAATGTGGTTAACCGATATTGTTAGTGGATCAGCAACTTTCTGGGAATATAAAGTAAAAGTACCTGTAATTACAGGCGCATTAACTTTTGGCTCAAACGAAGCTTTAGTTAATGCTGTTGATGGTTACGAGATTGGCGTTAAAATAATGAATGGAAAAATTATCGAAGATGCAGTAACGCTTCCTTCGGGTTACGTTGCCGATAGTATTTATTTCGAGGTTTGGTTTGAAGATCTTGAAGGTGCTACAGGAATTGCTGACGATAAGTTGCTCGTCGGTGGTTACCGTAGAACCGGATTTATTGAAGATGAACCTCATTAAAAATATAAGTTTGATATTACTAAGGAGCTGTTGTTGTACTTCAGCTCCTTTTTTATTTTTATATTGTTTCGAATTTTTTGGTGTTTATTTTACATTTCGCCTCCTGTTTCAATACATCATCCTACATTTTATTTGTAGGCTTTCGATATTTTTGTTGCTTGTTGTTTAATTTAATACAATATGTAATGAAGTTTGTTCTGGTGTTTGTTTTTACAATTTTGTTTACTTGTTTTGTTAGTGCGCAAAATGTTCTATGGTTCGAACAGCCTGCTAAACAATGGGATAATGCCTTGCCAATTGGCAATGGCCGCTTGGGAGCAATGGTTTTTGGACAAACGGCTTACGAACGTGTACAATTGAACGAAGAATCGGTTTGGACGGGCGGCCGAAATCAATATACCGACAAGGATGATGCTTATAAAATTCTGCCTCAAATTCGCCAGTTATTATTCGATGGTGAATATGCTAAAGCTCAGGAGCTTTGCAAAAACGATTTTATGGGTCATAACAATTGGAATATGTACCAAACACTTGGCGATTTATTCATCAAAACTAATCATAGTGGCAATGTGTCGGATTATGTTCGTACGCTCGATTTAAATACAGCAGTTGCAACAACCTCGTATTCTGTTGATGGTGTTAAATATACACGCAAGTATTTCTCAAGCTATCCGCAACAAGCTATTTTTATTAAAATTAGTACCGATCAACCCAATTCATTGTCGTTATCGTTAGCACTTAAACGCGAAAAAGATGCACAAGTGGAGGCCGATGGAAACCTTATTTCAATGTTTGGACAGGTAACTGCAGGCGGAGCCGATATGAAGGGTGTAAACCCTGGCGTTAAGTATTTCACTCGTTTAAAGGTGCTGACCTCTGATGGGCATATTTCAAATTCGGCAGACAGCATAATTATTACAAATGCAAGCGAGGTGCTTGTGCAGTTGGTTGCACGAACAGATTATTGGGGCGAAAACCCCAAAATAGCGTGTTCGAAAGATCTTGATCGCTTAGCTGGCTTAAGCTACAATTGGATTGAGCAAAACCATATTGACGATTATCAGCACCTTTACAAACGTGTAGTATTAAACTTGGCCAATGACGATAAATCGAATATCCCAACCGATAAACGACTTGAAGCTGTAAAGCAAGGAGAAGAAGATTTAGGCTTAATTGCAAGCTATTTTAACTTTGGAAGGTATTTGTTAATTGGTTCCTCGCGCCCCGGCGATTTGGCTGCAAATTTGCAGGGCATTTGGGCCGATGGATTAACGCCTCCATGGAGTGCCGATTATCACATTAATATCAACATTCAAATGAATTATTGGCCTGCCGAAGTAACTAATCTTTCGGAATGCCATTTACCTTTTATTGCATTAATTGACAGTTTGCGAAGCCATGGACGCGAAACAGCAAAGAAAATGTATAACAGCCGGGGCTTTTGTGCACATTTTACAACCGATGCTTGGTATTGGACAACTGCAGTAGGTGAACCCGAATGGGGTATGTGGCCAATGGGTGCTGCTTGGGGGTGCCAGCATTTATGGCAGCATTATTTATTTACCCAGGATATTGATTATTTAAGAAATGTTTATCCAATACTTAAAGAAGCTTCGTTGTTTTTTGTCGATTACCTCATCGAAGATCCTAAAACAGCCTACCTGGTCACTGGCCCTTCAAGCTCTCCCGAAAATAAATTCAAAACACCCGATGGGAAAATTTCAAACATTACCATGGGGCCAACTATGGACATGATGATTACCCGCGAGCTTTTTGACAATACAATAGCTGCATCAAAGTTATTGGGTATAGACGAAGAGTATCGCAATGAATTGTTGGATTTGTTGCCTCGTTTAAGCCCTGTTCAAATTAGTAGCGATGGCCGAATAATGGAGTGGACTCAGGAGTTTGAAGAGCCCGATCCCGGTCATCGCCATGTATCACATTTGTATGCTTTGCATCCGGGGAGCATGATTAGCACAACTAAAACGCCTGAACTGGCAAAAGCAGCACGTAATACTATTGACTACCGATTGGCACATGGGGGTGGACATACAGGTTGGAGCCGAGCCTGGATGATCAACTTTTTTGCCCGTCTTAACGATGGCGATAAGGCTTATGAAAATTTGCTCGAGCTTTTGAGGCATTCAACATTGCCTAATTTATTCGATGTACACCCGCCTTTTCAAATCGATGGCAATTTTGGTGCTACTGCAGGCATAGCTGAAATGTTACTGCAAAGCCACGCCAACGAAATTCATTTGCTGCCTGCTTTGCCTGCCCAATGGGGCAGTGGTAGTGTAAAGGGACTTAAGGCACGTGGTAATTTCGAAGTTGATATGGAATGGGAAAATGGCAAGTTGATTATGGCAACAGTGAAATCGTTATCGGGTTTACCGGCAACTGTACGTTTAGGCAATCAAATAACAAGTTTCGATATGGCTAAGGGGCAAACAATCCGATTGAACAATAAACTAATGATTCAGTAGCTTTTTTGATGCCATTTTTTTGAAATTGAAAGCATTATGCCTCCACGTTTGGGGTACAATTGTCCTAGGTCGCCAGCCACAGAAACTGTCAAATCAAATGGGATTTTTGATTCTGGAATATTCAGATTGAATACTGCTGAAAACTGGTTTCGTTGCGGCTCATATGGTGTATTGTATGTACCCATATTTCTGGAATAGGTGAATTTGCCATCCCATGTAACCGACTTGTGCAATTTGCCCGAAAAGCCAACATGATGCATTAATATGCGGGTATTTCCAATTCCTGAACCTTGGTCGCCGATCAAAACTGGCGAGAATAGTGGGGAGGCCATTGTGTAGCCCTTATAAGTAAAACCACTGCGATAGTAACCGTGGTTAAAGTAATTATCGCGGCCACGCATTACACCAAACTGATGAATATGACCGCTTTGATGTATGGTGTACATAAATTCGTAAACAATTTTATCTATAAATTTTTCCTCGTTTAAATTGATAAAAATGCCATACAGATTGTCGCGCCAGTTATCAAACTCCATTCCCGAATGGTCTTCAAAAGGGTGGCTTATGTACAGCGAGGCTTTGTATTGTTTGATGGGAAAATCGATTTGAAGGTGGTAGCTACCCAGTTGGTTGCCGGCAACATTTTGCTGGTCGGTTGTAGGGAAATTACTTGTACCTGCTCCTCCGGTTATGTATGTTAAATAGTCTTTGAACGACGATGGTAGTTCACCGTAAACAGGTGAAATGCCTCCCCACATAACAAAGTGGTTCAATCCAAACGAAGCGTAGACGTTGTTTGTAAACTTTGCACGCGCATAAAGCGATTTGTGATGGAGCCTGGTATTGCTAACCACTCGTTCATCGTTCAATATGCCTTCGTCGTATTCGGCTTTAAAGCTGAACCACCTTTTCCAAAAAAGAAATGGGATAAACTCGTTGGTACCAAACCTTATTCGGGGGTAGGGTCTGTTGTTGTTGCTGCGGTCAATGTTGCCGTTTGTCGACGATAGTTGGTTGAAATATTCCGGTTCGTGAAATAACCCGGCTTCGAGTTTCCATCCCCATAGATGAGCTTTTGCAAACAGTTGGTTAAAATTATTCGAAAATGAGTTGGAATAAAGTGCAACGTAGGTGCCCGCAAGCTCAATGTCGATTGGGCTTTTAAATAAACTGTCGAATTTGTAATAGCCATTAAATAAAGCTACTTGGTTGTGTGGGTTGACGGCGTCGTATTTGCCTTGCTGGTTGTGAACCAACCAAAAGGGTAGCTCAGCATCGCTCGATAGTAATGTTTGATAGGAAAGCTGAATATTTGGGCGATTTTGTCCAAATGAATTGTTCGTTAATAAAAAAAATATAAGAAAGATTGCACTTGGTTTAGCGCATAAATTTTTGAAACAATGAATAGCTCTGTTATGCTTTGTAAACCAGATTAATAAGTTGCTTGGGTAAAAAAAGTTGTTGAAATTCATCGTTTGGTTTTATTTTATGGCGATACAAAATTACCAACTCGAGTAAGGTTGAGAAAAATATTGAAGCTCCTAAAATAACCATTGTCAGTTCAAAAACACTTAAGTACTGTTGGAGAATTAAGCTGCCGGCACTAAAAAGTGTGTTAACAATAAAAATAGCCAAGGTTGCTTGTAAGTGGTTAAACCCAAGGGCTAAGAGCCTGTGATGGATGTGGTTTTTGTCGGGTCGAAAAGGCGATTTACGGGCGACAAATACCCGTAATGAAAATACCCTTAAAACGTCGAACAATGGATAAGCCATAAAGCCTATTAATACAGCAGGAACCGATTTTATAATGTAATCGCCAGTGTGAACTGCATTGAACTCGTTAAATTTGGCTGCAAGCACAAAAAGCATGGTCCCAATCAATAAAGAGCCGGTATCGCCCATAAATATTTTGTTCTTGTGGGCAAAAACGTTGAATATGAAAAATGCTAAGCAGCTGCCTGCTAACGAAAATGAAATTAGAGCATATTCAGGTAAGCCGATTAAAGCAAACCAAATTCCTAAAATAGTTGATACTTGTACCGCAATCGATGAAGCTAAACCATCAATTCCGTCAATAAGGTTAAGGCTGTTAATGATAACTATACCCACAAAAAAAGTAAGCAAAGTGCTTGGTATAAATCCTAGTTCATTAATGCCGAATAAGCCATAAATATGTGCAAATTTTAATATAAGAATGAAAATACTGAAAACAATAGCAAATAGTTTAGCATTAGGCGAAATGCCAACTAAGTCGTCTTTTACACCTGCAAAGAAAATGATTAATAAACTGGCAAATATAAATTTTAAGTCGAAAAATGGAAACCCGTCACCACCAAGGGTGATGCCCAATGTAACCCCAATAAAAATGGCAATACCACCTAAAGTGGGAACAACGTTTTTAGTTACTTTTCTTAAATTGGGTTTGTCGCACAGGTCTTTGGCTTGTGCTACTTTCACTATTTGAGGTATGCTTATAGCTGTTATAGTAAAAGCAATTACAGCAACCAAAATAAAATAGATCAAGTTATCCATACTTTAAAAAATGATTTTCGTCGCAAAGCTATGATTTTACCAGCAGAAAATGAAGTGTTGTGTGTATAAAAATTTCTGAATTTTAGTGAACTTAACGTTTGGGCATGTGAATGGTTGTTTTCCTTTAGTAAACGATCAATTTTATTTAGTAAACGAATTGTTTATAAAAAGGCCGATATTGAAATGTTCTATCGGCCTTTTTTAATTTTTCATTCAATTTTATAAGCTTTAAACGAATGCGCAGGTAACTCAACGCTAATTGTAAACTTCTCCGGAGCATAAATCCTTCTCCAAA
>DAOSWJ010000056.1:9750-13017 GCA_035380005.1 Prolixibacteraceae bacterium
GCAGGTAACTCAACGCTAATTGTAAACTTCTCCGGAGCATAAATCCTTCTCCAAAATGTTACAGCTTCGCGATGCTCAAGCTTCGTTTTTTCTTGGGTAATCAAGTCGCTGAGGTGTTCGGCTTTTTCTTTTAATAAAACATTTATTGAAATAGGTTCATCGTTAAAATTGTGCAACACAAAAGTGTTGTTGTCGTACATGAAAAGCGAAACTTTCGATGTGCCTTCGATTGAAACATTATGCGTTTTACAAGCTATTTCGCGAATGCTGTTGAGTACTTCAACAGGCAATTTGTATAAATCGGTGAAATTTTCGGGAATTACCAGCAGGTAAAGCGTGGCATTGGCTATTTTGGCTTGGTGTAAAAATGGCCAGCCTAATTCATCATCCATTCCCGAAACAATTTCCCACGAGTCGTTAGTGAAGTATTGAATTTGCGGAATAAGCATTTCCTCGGTGCTTTCAACTATTTGGCCGCGTAACAAAAATGAGCCGATATTGGCTTTGCGGCTGGTGTATTCGAGATTGACTAAGTTTCGAATTCCCCTGTTCTGTAATGCTTCGAGCAAGCCCGATGTGATAATCACATCTTTGCCGTTTATCAGTCTTTGTTTTATTTTTTCAACAATTTCGGGATCTTTTTTGGCCTGTTCTGTTAAAATAACCAAATCATCGTTCATCGGAAATTCAGGAACAATGTCCATTGGTATGCCTATCATCCCCAGGTAGTTTTGCAGAAAATCTTCACCATCGGCATGGTAGGGCTTATAGCTTTTTAATCCAAATGGTTGACCTAGCTGAGGTGCAATTTTTTCAATGATCCGCAATGAGTGCGATGCTATTTTGGCCACAGTTTCGCCTTCGTTTACAGGTAAAAAGTTTTTATAGTCGTAACTAACTTCTTCGTTTTTCCATTCGGGTTCCCAGTCGGCTCTAAGCGGATACAGCATTTGACGGTAGTCAAACAAAGTCATTTCGGGAGCTTTGGCTAAAATGGTCATCCAAAGTTGTTCGGCGTATCGGTCGTAAAAGCGCATTCCGCCTGTATCAACCCATCCTCCACCGTTTTTGCCCGGAGCTAGGTTGTTGTAGTACCTGTAAACCAAATAACCTAAATAAGGTTGAAGATGTTGGTTGCTGCGAACTGCATCGCGGGTTTCGGTTCCGGTGTAAACCCCGTCAAAAAGGTGTGGTTGGGTTTCGAGGTTAAAGCCCAGCTCGTGAAAATGATCGTACCAGTTTGGATATTTAATAATCACCTTTACATTTGGATTAACGGCTTTGGCTGGTTTTAATATTGAATTAATTGCTGCATTGTGCATTAGTTCAAGCCGATATTCGCTCCAGCTCCTGTCGCCTTTAGCTTCAACACAAAGCTCACATTTACAGCTTGTAAAAAAGAAATCGTCGAGAATAACTTCGTCGAAATGACTTGCCGAATATTCAATTATCTCCTGTACTTTTTTCAAGTGCTCGGGATTTGTGTAACAGAATGTTTCAAACAGGTTGCTTTCGTCAATGGTGTAGGTAATACCTGCCGCTGTTTCAATTCCTTTGCTTTCGAAGAATTTTTTGGCCTTTGTTAAGGTTGCTTCATCTACAATAAGCAGGTCGCGGTGGGTTTCGAGGTAAATTTTGTCAACATCGAGCTGCGACGAAATGGTTTCCCATGTTGATTCAAGCCAAGCCTGATCTTCCATCTTTTGCACTTCGTAGGCTCTGGTGTAAACCGATGTTTTAAATCCTTTGTAGTTTCTTTGTCCCAATGCAGGTTGCATTGCTGCAATGCATAAAACAACCAAAACGATTGATAATTTTAGTTTTCTCATAATTTAATAGGTTAATAGATAGATTAATAAAAAGGTTAATAGTTGAATGTATATTTAGCTTTCCATTTCCTTTAAAACATTTTCTACTTCTTCTTGCGTTTTGTAGAGCTTGTCTTTACAGTATTTCAGAAGGCCGGTTACTCGTTTTACTTTTTCAGCCAAATCGTCAACATCAAGTTCGTCGTTTTCGATGCTGGCCAAAATATTTTCAATTTCTTCAATCGATTCGCGGTAGCTTTGTTTTTTGTTTGCCATTTTTATTTCAAATTTTTGTAAACTGTTGTTGTAATTTTTCCTTTGTATAATATGGTTGTAATTTCATCGCCGGTTTTTACCTGTTGCGCATCTTTAATGGCTTGCCCATTTTTCAATGTAATGCTGTAGCCTCTTTTTAAAATGTTTTTTGGGTCAATCAATTGTATGTTTTTTTCAAACCATTCTATTTTTTGATTATGTTTTGTAATTTGCTGGTTAGTAAGCCATTTTGTAATGTGTTGTTTCTCGTTAAGGTTTAGTGTTTGGCGTTCGGTTTTAAGTTTTATTTTAAATTTTAAGTCTGATAGCTTTTGTGTAAGTTGGTTTTGGTTGTTTTTTAAATTGGCGTTTGTTTCTGTTTTTATAGCCGTTGATAGCTTTATGAGTTTATTGTTCTTGTCGGTAAAGTGGTTGCGAATTGTTGGTGAAATATTTTTTTGTGTGTTTTCGAGTTCGGTTGTGGTGCGTTCAAGTTTCGACTTTACCAGTGGTTTTAATAATTTTACAGCTTGACCTAGCCTGTATTTTTCGTTATCGATATAATTACTACAAATGTTGTATGTTGCTGCTTCAAGCTCTTCAATTGATTCAGCAACCAAATCGAGTTTGTCGATTAGAAAATTGGCAACTGCGGTAGGTGTTTTAAGTTTGGTGTGGGCTACCATGTCGGCTACTGTTTCGTCTTTTTCGTGCCCAATACCTGTTAATACAGGCAACGGAAACTGAGCAATGTGAAATGCAAGGTCGTAACTGTCGAAACAACTTAGGTCCATTTGTGCCCCACCGCCACGAATAATTACAACTACATCGAAAGCCTCTTCGTTTTCGAAAATTTGGTCGAGTGCTGCAATTATTGACTGTTCTGCATCGTTGCCTTGCATAACCGACTGAAAAAGCCTGCTGTAAAAACGGTAGCCTTTGGCATTTTCGTTCAGGTGTTGCATAAAGTCGAGGTAGCCGGCAGCTGTTCCCGACGAAATTATTGCAATGCGCGAAGGTATGTCGGGCAGGTCAATTTCCTTGTTCATGTCCATAACTCCTTCGTCAATCAAGCGAGCAATAATTTCTTGCCGTTTGCGGGCCATGTCGCCAAGGGTATAAGTTGGGTCAATGTCCTTTATGTTAAGGCTTATTCCGTAAACCTCGTGAAATTCAACCGATGCCGATATCAAAACTTTTATGC
>DAOSWJ010000057.1:0-13005 GCA_035380005.1 Prolixibacteraceae bacterium
GTTTCAAAAGTAACATCGAGCCGGCCAATGCGCACCGACGATGTGGCTGCTTTTTGATCGCGCCCCAACCTTCGAAGTATTGCTTTTACCCTGGCCAACAGCTCACGAAGGCTGAATGGTTTGGTAATGTAATCGTCGGCACCAAGTTCGAGGCCACGCACTTTGTCAAGTTCTTCGCCTTTTGCAGTAAGCAATATTATTGGCGTTTGTATATTTTGAGCCCTCACCTGCTTGAGCACATCGAAGCCCGATATTACAGGCAACATCACATCAAGTAAAACCAAATCGTACTGTTCGGTTTTGAGTTTCTTCAGGCCATCATCGCCCTTCGAAGCGGTATCAACTTCGTATCCTTCAAACTCAAAATTATCGGCTAAGCCCGAAAGCATTGCCGGTTCGTCTTCTACAATAAGTATTCTGGCCATTTCAATTCTTTTTTAGCGGAAAAATCAAAGTAAAACAACTACCCTTGCCTTGTTGGCTGTTCAATAGAATTTTTCCTTTATGTTTTTCCATAATCATTTTAACAATATTGAGCCCCAAACCCGAACCTTTTGCCTTGTGCGCCAAATTACCTTCGGTAACCCTGAAAAATTTATCAAAAACCAATTTCTGGTGCTTTTTCGAAATACCTATGCCATTATCTTCTACATCGATATAAACATTTCCATCGGTCGATTTGGTACGAATTTCAATAGTTTTATTTTCGGCATTACCATATTTCACTGCATTATCAATAAGGTTTATTAACGACTCGATAATAGAATCTCTGTCGGCCGAAATAAATGGTATATGGCTGTTTAGTACCAAATTCAAAGCCACAGCTTGAGCTTTAAAGTGAGGCTCAAAATTATCGCATACCTCAACAATTAACTCGTTAACATTCACATCAGTGAAATGATATTCGCGCTTTTTCTTTTCCATTTTAGAAAAGCTCAAAATACGGTTTACCAAAGCTGTTAGCCTGTTAGTTTCCTGATTAATAACATTTAAGTATTCGGTTGCTTTTTGCTCGCTCTTAATTCTTTTAAGTAAAAGCGTTTCGGAATACATACTAATTAATGCCAACGGGGTACGTATTTCGTGTGAAACATTCGATACAAATTCCGATTTCATTTCAGCCAAACGAATCTCACGTCTGATTGTAACAATCACGAATACAATCCCCAACACCAAAAGAAACACCATAATTGCAAACAAATAACTTTGGCGCTGAGCCCTTTCGTACACCAAATCGGTAATTGTTGCCGACATTAATGCAATACTTGCAGTAGCACCCGGCACATACCACATTGGCTGCCTATGGGCTGTTTGCCGATCACTTACATTGGCATTTACCGCATAAACTACCTGACGGCTTAGCGTATCGGTAATTAAAACACTAAAACGGTTTTGTGCAATTTGTTGAATTCCAGAACCAAGATTTTGCTCAACAAAAGTTTTATTGTTCAGCCTAATTACTGCCAACACTTGAGGCTTTACCGTTTTTAAACGAAAAAGCAGTAAAGTATTCCCACCTTCATTTTGGGTTTCTACTTTTCGATATCCTTGTTGCAACGAGCGCTCAAGGCTGCTGAATACCTCATCGGCAGGCTCTTTAATTTGTGTAACTTGATTACGACAATGTTGTTTTATTTTCTGCCTGGTTTTTATGTCGAAAAATACAATTTCCTGAATGGCCACATTATTCATCATTAATTGCGAAAGCACACTATCGATGGTTGCACCAGAACAATCGAGCGGAACATCGAGTTGGTTCACCCATGCCATGATCACGTTTTCGGAATTTTGATTGATTGTAAAAAGAATTGTTTCGAGCTGTTGATTAAATGCCTGTTGAACAATCTCTTCGTTTTCGGTTAAATTTGAAGCCTGCTGAATTAGGAAGAAACTAACCGGCAAGGCTAAAACAAGCAATAAAACCAACGAAAGTTGCACAACAATTTTCTTCATACACTATAAGAATTACCAAAATTGAGTTTTAAAATTAAGCTATTTTTATTTAATGCCATAAATGTAACAAAAAGAAAGGTGCAGAAACGGCATAAAACACCGAAACCACACCTTCATAAAAACAAAACGATTTCTTTATAAATTTACTTTTTTAGTACAGCTTTCAGTACCTTTTCTTTGTCGATCTTTTTGGTGCAGAAGAACCAGTCTTTGCACTCGAGACCTTCTTCTTTACCCTCCATGCGATCCTGAGCTGCGCCGCACGAACCGGCAGGCGAAATAATCACATCGTCGCCCGGACGCCAATCGGCCGGTGTTGCAATACCAAACTCATCGGCAGTTTTGAGCGCGATAAGCGCACGGTACAACTCATCGAAATTGCGGCCAAGGCTTAGCGGATAATAAATAATGGTTCGTATTACCCCTTTAGGATCGATAAAAAATACAGCACGAACAGCCTTGGTGTTGCTTTCGCCCGGCATCATCATACCATATTTGGTTGCTACTTCCATGGTAATGTCTTCGATTAACGGGAACTTCACTTCCACGTTTTTCATTCCACGGTATTCAATTTTTTCCTTTATGGTGCGCAACCATGCAATGTGGCTGTAAAGCCCGTCAACCGACAATCCAACCAATTTACAACCTGCTTCGTTGAACTGTTTTTCCATGCTTGCAAAGGTCATGAACTCCGAAGTGCAAACGGGTGTAAAATCGGCAGGGTGGCTAAACAAAATCACCCAACTGCCTTTGTAATCGGCAGGAAAATTGATTTCGCCTTGTGTAGTTACTGCTTTAAACTCGGGAGCTTTTTCTCCAATACGTGGCATAGCTACTACTTTTTCATTTTGTTCTTCCATAGTTAATTAGTTTTAAGATATGAGTAAATAATTATATTTCAGCACTACAGGTCTAACTTTGTACCTGTTTCTAAATAAAAGGTTTGGCCTTTAAAATTTGTTTGGAATTGTACAAACTTTTCAATTCCGGTACAATGGCCGGTAAAAACCGATCTCACACCAACTAAATTGAAATAATTGATCATTTTATCGACATTCGACGACGTGTCGTTTTTAATATGAAAACCGCCAATTACTGCATAAACAGGCAAATTGAAAGTTTTACGTGCAGTTTCAACAATATTGGTAATACCGTTGTGCGAACAACTACTAACAATTGAAATCGCATTCTCGGTTTTTAATACCAGAAAAAGTTCATCGGCAAAATTATCGGCAACAATGCTGTTGTTTTCTTTTACAAAAAATCCTTTTTTATGACTATCGTCGGGGAAGTAAGCATCAATATTTGTTACAATAAAAACATTGTCGATTACCTCAAGCATATTTTCAACATGTTTGAAACGTGGGTTAAAAGCATTAATGGTTTGTTTTACACCAATATATCTTTCGTCGTGAAACTTAGGCCAAAGTGCTTCCTTTTTGAGATAAACAGGTGCTTGGTTATTGTTTTCGATAAAATGTGGCAAACCACCTACATGGTCGTAATGTCCGTGGCTTATAACCAGAGCATCGATAGCAGCAATATCATAACCCAATGCCTTAGCGTTGCGTGCATAAAGCTTGCTCTGGCCGGTATCGAACATCATCTTTTTTCCATTACTTTCAATAATGAACGACAAGCCATGCTCGGCTCCCAAACCACTTTTCGATACATGATTTTCAACTATAACTGTAAGCTTCATAAATTGCTGATAAATAAATAAGTTATTTTTCACGTTCGTAATACCATGCAGCCAAACCACCTTCGAGCACTTTTACGTTGGTGTATCCATTGGCTTTTAACACCAATGCCCCTTCGTAACCGCGCAACGAAATTTTGCAGAAAGTAACGATTAATTTGTTTTTATTTTCGGGTAGCTCGTTCAGCCTTGTGCGCAATTGCCCCAGCGGAATAAGCGTTTCGCCCATTCCTAGTCGCATTTGTTCAAACTCGTCGTAACCGCGCAAATCGAGCAGGAATACGTCTTCTTTATTGTCGATCAACTGTTTCAGGTCGTGGGCGCAAATTCCATCGAAACGTTTTTTGCGTTTGTTTTGCATGATGTGTGCCGTAGCAATACTGTGATCGATAGCCAACGAGAATGGTGGCGCATAAGGCAAGTCGGCATTGATCATGTCTTCGACACACATTTTGGCCTGAATAGCCATTGCCCAAATTGCAATTTGCTTGCTTACATCGCCGGGGCCAAGACATTGGGCGCCCAAAATTTGGCAAGTATCGTCATCGACAATCAGTTTACTAACCAAAAGTTTTCCATCCATAAAGCCAGGTTTATCGGGGCTGGCATTAATAACTGTTTCCACTTTTATGCCCAACTTTTTAGCTCTGTCCTCGGAAAGTCCTGTTGAACCGACATTATAATCGAACACTTTACAAATACCGGTTTGAATGGTTCCTTTGAACTTCACCGAATTGCCCAAAACAGCATTCTCGCCTGCCACACGGCCTTCGAGATTAGCAAGGTCGCCATAAGGTGCCAATACTTTTTGATTGAAAACCAGGTTGGTCAGTTCAACACAATCGCCCACCGCGTAAATATCGCTGTTCGATGTTTGCATGTATTCATCCACTTCAATTCCACCCAATTGGCCAATTTTCAGCCCGGCTTCTTTTGCCAGCTTCACATTTGGCCGAACACCAATTGCAATAACTGCTAATTCGCAGGGGATTTCGGTGCCATTTTGAAGTTTAACAGCAGTAAGCTTTCCATTCTCGCCAATAAACTTCGCCACACCATTACCGGTAATAACATTGGTTTTTGAACGCACATAGTTTTCAACCAGTTTAGCCATTCCGTAGTCGAGGAAGGTAAGCAACTGAGGGAGCAATTCAATAACAGTAATATCGATACCGGCCAAATGCAGAGCTTCGGCAGTTTCAATTCCAATTAAGCCCCCACCAATAATCACCGCTTTACGAATTTTCTTTTCATCACGGATATTGCGCAAATAATCGGCATCTTTCATTGATTGCAAAGTAGTAATCCCATCAAGGTCAACCCCCTCGATTGGTGGCATATTTGGTGTTGCGCCTGTTGCTAAAATTAGTTTATCGTAAGGCACATCAGCTGTTTCACCTGTAATAAGGTTCTTTGTTTTAACTATTTTCTCATTAGTATTTATTGATGTAGCTTCGGTGCTCACCATGGCCTTTATCCCCTTTGCACTCAGGTAAAATTTCTGATCGCGCACAACACCGGTTGGCGTACTCAACAATTGATTACGGTTATCGAAAAAACCACCAACATAATAAGGATAGCCACACGAGGCCATTGAAAGTTCAGGATCCTTTTGGATGATAGTAACTTCAGCAAATTCATCAATCCGCCTTGCTTTTGAAGCTGCTTTTGGGCCTGCAGCAGAACCACCAATTACAACAATTCTCTTCTTGCTTTCCATAGTATATCAGATTTGGATTAGTAAATCATTATTTTAAAACCCAAGGTATTGCAATATTTTTTCGAGGGTCATCGATTCGTCGTTGATAATGATCAATTGTAGATTTTGTTCATCGGCCAATTGCTGTACTTTTATGCCCAATTCGAATGCCAATAGCGTGTCAATGCCATGCGATTTAATCAACCATGAAAAAAGCTTTTTACCAACCCCCTCATTTTCATCGATGTAATTATTTGTTACAAACTCGTATTTTTTTTCTTCTTTATTTACGATGGCAAAATACGGGCTTCGCGAAAATTTAGCCGAAATTGTGCCTTTCAAATTATTGTCAGATACAGGTATCGCAACTATCATTTTTTATTCCTCCAAATTATAAATTGTGCTTGCTCCACAAAGCACACAGCATTCGAACTGCTTTCCTAATGGAGCATTAAACTTCGAATCGCAGCTCTCGCAACAATACCACGAGCTATCAAAAAAAACCCTCCCACCTTCGATACTCAACTGTCGTGCTTCGGTTAACATGGTGGCCATTTTAACACGGGCTTTTTGATAAATACGTGTTACCGATGGACGCGAAACCCCCATAATTGTAGCAGCTTCGCTTTGCGCAAGTCCTTCATAGTCGAGCAATCGAATCACCTCGTACTCATCAATGGTCAATTTAACCGGATCGATATTCTTCCGATAATACCCCATTGGATTAAAACCTTTAACCCTTGGCGGCATATGAACTTTACTAAATACGCGTGGTTTTGGCATTGATTTTACTTAAGTATGAAAACAAATATAAGAACATTAGTTCAAAACACAAATAGCACGGATCATTTATCTACATCTTCGAAACGCTTATGAATATTGAAATAAAATAAAAAACAACTTATCAGAAGTTTATTCTTTTATTTGAGAATATTCTCATTATATTTGCAAAAAATTTAGAACATGCCTCGCAATAAACGATTAAGAAAGATTGTAGCCCCTCCACGTTTTAGTGGTTACAAGCCCTACGGGTGCCGCCCTCAAAGCAGCATGCCCGTTGAACTTTTTTTTGAAGAATACGAAGCACTTAAGTTGGCCGACTACAAAATGTTGAATCACGAACAAGCAGCAATTTTAATGGATGTTTCGAGAGCAACATTTGCACGCATTTATGAAAATGCTCGTCGGAAAATTGCCTTGGCTTTGGTTGAAACCCGCGAAATTGTTACCTCAACAGGAAGCAGCTATACCGAAAAAAGATGGAAGTTATGCACCAATTGTCATGCACGTTTTAATAATACTGCTAAAAACGCTGCAAATACATGTCCGTTATGTAGTTCCGAAAAGACAGAATATATCTAAATCTTAAAATACAATTTATGATTACAATGATCTCATCACAAGAAAACAATACTTCATCGTTAATGGACTCACGCTTTGGGCGGGCCAAATGGTTCTGCATATACAACGATGAGAACAAGAGCACTTCGTTTGTCGAAAACCCACATTCTGAAGCTCAGGGCGGTGCCGGTGTAAAAACATCGGAAATGATAATCGAACTGGGTGCAAAAAAAGTGATATCGGGTCACTACGGCCCCAAAGCTAAAGAGCTGCTCGACAAATTCAACATCGAACAAATTGAAATGCACGAAGAAAAAAGCATCGAAACAATTATTAATAACATATAAAACAATTCATTATGAATAAAAAAGTAGCAATTCCGGTTAACAATGGTATGCTCGACGGTCATTTTGGCCATTGCAAACAATTTGCAATTTTCGACATCAATAATAAAGAAGTAATAGGCGAATCGACAATTGACGCACCTCCGCACGAACCTGGTCTTTTACCAAAATTTTTAAGCGAAAAAGGAGTTACCGACATCATTGCAGGTGGCATGGGACACAAAGCAATCACCCTGTTTCATGAAAATGGCGTGAATGTTTTTGTTGGTGCACCTCAACTTTCGGCCCGTAACTTGGTCGATGGATTTTTGAACAATACCATTCGCTTTAATGCCAATTACTGCGATCATTAATTATTAAAACTTTATGCGCAAAGACTGTTATTATTGCCACTGCAAAACAAAAGACCTTCTTATTTCTAAATTTGCTGCAAACAACGATCAGGCTGAAGAATTCTCAAATGCAGTTGAAAATTTTATGCAACACTACTGGCATTTGAGCAATCCGCTTATTGCCACACACATACAGCGAATCGCAAAAGAGATTTTCAAGGAAGTAGATTTATATCACAATGAAAAGAAAAGCGCAAACAATTTATTGCTAAAAAATTACAATTATTGGCAACAACTGGTTCAGCAAAGTAAAAACCCATTTGAAACTGCTGCCAAGTTGGCTGCTACAGGCAATATAATTGACTATGGAGCACATGCTGTTCCTAAAGAAATTGAACAATTCATTGTAAACAAAATGAACGAAACATTGGCTATCGATAACATTTGTGAACTTAACGAAGCGGTTAAAAAGGCTCAATCGATTTTATACTTGGGCGACAACGCCGGCGAGATTGTTTTCGACAAGCTTTTTATCGAAACCATGGGCCACAACAACATTACCTTTGCAGTGCGAGAAGACCCGGTGATTAACGACGTTACAATGAAAGAGGCCAAAAGTGTTGGCATAAACAAAATATGTAAAGTGATATCGAATGGATCAGATGCCCCTTCAACTTTACTAGAGTTTTGTTCCGAGAAATTTTTGAAAACTTACAAAAATGCGGATATAATTATCTCGAAAGGACAAGGTAATTATGAAGGCTTAATGGATGTTACCGATAAAACCATTTTCTTTTTACTAATGGCAAAATGCGATCCAATTGCCGAAATGCTGGGAGTTGAAAAAGGAAAAATGGTGATCAAAAAAAGCAACTAATAACATGAACGATTTGCGCATTGCAATTGCCAGCGGTAAAGGCGGCACAGGCAAAACTACCGTTTCGGTAAACCTATTCAACCAAATTGCAAAAAACGGCGGAAAAGTACAACTAATTGACTGCGATGTGGAAGAACCAAACGATTTTATATTTTTTGGTAAAAACATCGAGCCTCATCAGGAAACCATTTATCAGATGATTCCCGAAATTGATACATCGAAGTGTACTTTTTGCCGTAAATGTGCCATTTATTGCGAATACAATGCCATATCTGTTATTCCAGGATTAAAGCATGCCGAAGTTTCAAAACAACTTTGCCACTCGTGCGGAGCTTGCCTTGAAGCTTGCCAGTTTGGAGCAATAAACGAACGCCCTCACCAGGTTGGCATAATTAATACCTACCCAACCAATTACCAGCACCCGCTTATCGAAGGACGTTTAAAAGTTGGCTCAGCCATGCAAACCCTAATGGTTAAAGAGGTGAAGAAAAAAGCCGAAAATTTTACCGGCACTACCCTTTTCGATGCACCACCCGGAACAAGTTGCCCTGTAGTTGAGACCATTTCGGATGTTGACTACGTGGTACTGGTTACCGAACCTACGCCTTTTGGCTTTCACGACTTAAAACTGATGATCACCTTGGTTCGCGAAATGTCGCTCCCGTTTGGAATAGTGATCAACAAAGCCGGTTCGGGCAACAATTCGATTCATGAGTTTGCCCAAGCTGAAGGGATCGAAATTTTAGGAGAGATACCATTCTCGAAAGCTTATGCCGAAAGCTACTCAAAAGGAAAAATTTTAGAAGAAATGCCCGAAAACCTTTCTAAAACGTATGCCTTAATCGCATCGAAACTTTTAAGTATTCAAAAATGATCAAAGAAATTACCATTTTAAGCGGAAAAGGTGGAACAGGCAAAACATCGATCACTGCTGCATTAGCATCGGTAATCGACAATACTGTATTTTGCGACAACGATGTTGATGCAGCCGACCTTCACCTTTTGCTACAACCCGAAATTGAAAGCACACATACTTTTTTGGGGGCAAGAGTGGCTACCATCCACCCTGAGCAGTGCACTGCATGCGGAATTTGTTTCGAAAAGTGCCGTTTTGGCGCCATCCACCCAAGCAAAGGTAAATACGTAGTAAACGCATTTCAATGCGAAGGTTGCCGTTTGTGCGAACGTGTTTGTCCCGATGACGCCATCACAACCGAACAGAGCACCCGAAACCATTGGTTTATTTCAAAAACACGTTTTGGCAAGTTGGTACACGCACAAATGGCGCCGGGCGAAGAAAATTCGGGCAAACTGGTAGCACTCATAAGGGAAAAAGCACGCGAAACAGCAAAAGCCCAAAACAATACACTGGTAATAAACGATGGCCCTCCGGGAGTTGGCTGCACGGCCATTTCGTCGGTTACCGGTACCAAACATGTGTTGTTGATAATAGAGGCCACACTATCGGGCCTTCACGATGCCAAACGCGTAGTTGAGTTGGTAAATGGCTTCAATATACCGCTATCGGCCATTATCAATAAGTACGACTTGAACCACGAAGTAACCGAAGAAACAGAAGCATTCCTGAGCAAACAAAAAATTCCGCTTTTGGGCAAAATACCCTTCGACCCCATTTTTACCAATGCCATGCTCGAAGGCAAAACAGTGATTGAATACGACAGCAATTCGGAAGTTTCTCGCATTATTACAGAGGCTGCAGGATCGTTGACGGAATTAACTATCTGACAACAAGAAACTCAAGGAAATTATCTTTTGTAATCACCTTAAACGAAGCATCGGGATAGGCCTGAGCAAAACCTTTCGGTATTTTTACTTTCGATTTGGTCCATTTGAATTCGTAAGCAAAAAGGCTTCCATCCCGCTCTTAAGTCAATCAATTTAAAAATCCATATTTACGTAAATTAGCCGATCAAACGTCTATATTTAGCTAAATTTGGACGGAACAGCCTCTATTTTTAGCTAAATTTGGATGAAAATACTCAAAGGGTGAATTGTTTTCTGGTTTTTACATATCAATATCATGCCCACAATGCGGACACTTTTTAACTTTCCTTACAGGTTTATTTATTTTTTCAATAAAACCGGCACTTATCAAACCCGTAGGTAAAGCAACTAAACCAATTCCCAAAACAGCTATTACGCCACTCACAAACTTTCCGAGACCTGTAATCGGGTATACATCGCCATAACCAACTGTTGTTAAGGTTGCAATTGCCCACCAAAAGCTTGCAATTATATTTGGAAATTTATCCGGCTGTGCTTCGCCCTCAATATAATACATTAAAAATGAAGCAATAAGCAATGTTAACAAAGTTACAAAACCGGTAATAGCCAGTTCATGTTTCTTTTCTTTTATTACCGACCATATCAACTTTAATGATTTATTATACCTGTTAATTTTAAGTATGCGAAAAAAGCGGAATAAGCGTAATATTCGAATAAACCTTAAATCGATAACTAAAATAAATGGCAAATAAAAAGGAATTATCGCAATTAAGTCAATTAATCCGTAAATCGAGAAAACAAACTTAAGTATTGATCGATAACGACTTTTAGCAGGATGAGTAAGATCTGAAACATAAATTCGTAAAATATATTCGATGGTAAAGATAACTACGGTAACAATTTCAAATACCTTTAGAAACCCACTAATTGAATTATTGATTTTAGGAAAACTTTCAAGAATTATTGCTATTAGGTTGAGCACAATAAGCACCATAATAGCATAGTCAAACGTTAAATTAATTCTTGATCCATGAGCGCCCTTTTCAACTAATTTATATGCTTTATTCTTCATACCTCCTTTAATTTAGCTTCGAATACAGTGATTGCCTTGCCCATTATCTCCACTTTATTATTGTTAAGCCTCACTTTTAGTTTACCGGTTCGTGCTGAAAGCTGCATCGAATCCAACTCGGTTTTACCAAGCTTATTTGCCCACATAGGAGTTAAAGCACAGTGTGCTGAACCGGTTACCGGGTCTTCGTTAATGCCATCGTTGGGGGCAAAGCAGCGCACCACAAAATCGGCAGGGTACGAACGGCTTTGGGCTGTAATCATTAAATTGGCAAACGGGGTGCTTTTCAACTTTCCGAAATCGGGGGCTGCATTCAAAATATCAGTTTCGTTTTCGGCTACAGCAACTACCCAATCGTAATTGCTCGAAAAAATTTCAACAGGCTCAAAACCCAAAATACGGCTAAATTGGAGCGGTGTTTCAATTGGGTGTAAATCGTAACGCGGAAACACCATTTTGATGAATTCGCCATTCGTTGAAATTTGCAAATCGGCCCCTTTGGCTTTTAGCAAAACCGTTTCATGCTGGTTCCGCAGGCCAGTTTCGAAAATAATGTGAGCGCTTGCCAAGCTGGCATGGCCACACAAATCGACCTCGTTGGTAGGGGTAAAATACCTGATCACGAAATAATCGGCCTCGGGAATGAGGAATGCCGTTTCGGATAAATTCATTTCGGCAGCAATTTGCTGCATTTTAATTTCGCTAAAATCGTGGTCAACGATCATTACCCCGGCCGGATTGCCCTTATAAGGTTCTTGAGTAAAGGCATCGACCTGCCAAATGGTATTACGATTAGTACTGTTCATTGTATTAATTTTTGTTCTTCCAAAGCAAATAACTGATCCTGAAACCGGCTGTAAAATGTAGAATTAGGTCTTGCCCTTCAAAAAGATATGGTTGAGGATACCATTCAACGAACAAGAACCCTTCATTTTCAATGGGATTAACAACATTGGCATAGGCTATTGTTCGGTTAGCAAAGCCAATACCGCCATAAACATCGAAATAAAAGCGCTTAAAAACATTAAAATCGGCTCCGGTTTTTAAATGTATGCCTGTTTTCTGCTTTTTAAAGTCAGCCTCGTCGTAAATAACAAAATGCCGATTATCTTTCTGATAATTACCCGACAGCAGGTGATCAATCAATTGTAAATAAAACAGTTCAGCCGAACAATACAGCAAGAAACAGGTGCTTTTACGATAAACATATTTTATTTCGGGCCTGATTTCAAAAAAAGAGTAATCTTTTTCCCAAACCATACCATCGAGCCGCCACTTGTTTAAAGTTGGATTTCCGATTCCAAAATCGAGCCCGTATTGCCATTTTGTTTGATTGGAATATTCAATACCAACACGTAACCTGGGAGTATAGTCGAGCAATGTTATTGGCGTAATCCGTAATTTTAGGCCTGTATCAAACTGAGCATAAATGCATATTGGCAATACAAAAAACAACACAAACAACAAACGCCTCATTTCCTGATATTTAGTTTAACATTTTCACATCAATCAAATTAACCACTGTATCAAAATCGTCCTCATTTTTTACTTCAAGCATTATAGAGCGCCCTTCGGCATATTTCGGAGCTTCAAGCAATAAACGTTTTACGAATTCTGAAAAATTACCAAGCAAAATTTGCTCAAATGCTTTTTCGCCAAATGTAAACGAAACCCTGAAAAAGCCGTTACAAGGAATTACAAACAGCACATTGCGTTTTTTGCTATACATTTTCATAATCCAACCCGACTTTTGGCTGTAAAACTTCCACTCGGGCTTATAAGCTCCATATTTTTTTTCGATGTACCAAGCCAATTCATCGAATATTTTTTTAGTCGCCGCCAAATCGGCAATTAACATTTGTTCGTTAGGCTGCACCATTTTTTCGGTGTAAATACTTGCTGCCATAAATTAATAATATTGTATAAATTACAAACAAAATCA
>DAOSWJ010000058.1:0-12825 GCA_035380005.1 Prolixibacteraceae bacterium
TTCCTGTAACCCTAAGCGGTTGATTTCATTCTCGATGTACTGCTTTACCTTCTTCTCTTTTCCGCTTACCGCCCTGATGACGTACCATTTTTTCAGTTGATCGGTCATGTTTTTGATCTCAGATCTTGAAAGAAACACATATTAAATCATCCAATGATATATGTGATAGAATAATTTGTAAAACTGCTGTAACAGTGTACTGAATGAAATATCCATCAGATAAACTACCAGAGCAATAATTAGGGAAGCAATTGAAACTATTATTGCACTGTTTTGCAGTTCACTCCAAGTTGGCCATGAAACCTTGTGCATCAACTCGTCATAGCTTTCTTTGATGTATTCCTGTACTTTGAACTTTGCCATTTATTTTAAGTTTTGCACGGGAGGAGCGACTCGAACGCCCGACACCTGGTTTTGGAGACCAGTGCTCTACCAACTGAGCTACACCCGTGTGTTTTGGTAACAGCGGTGCAAATATACACAGTTTCTTGTTTCTTCCAAAAGTATGAACAAAAAAAGTATGCTAACTTTTATGTCATTTTCTGAAAGGTTTTAAAATGATTTACTTAACCATGAAGTCGAACATTAATTTGTTGCCAATATATCCTTGTAATCGATCATTTATCTTTACCGGGCCTACTCCTGCAGGGGTGCCTGTGTAAATGAGATCGCCTGTTTTTAGTGTAAAATACTTTGAAACATTGGCAATCAGTTCGTCGAATGAGAAGATCATTAATGCCGAATTGCCAGTTTGACGGGTTGCTCCGTTAATATCGAGCCTGAATTCGATTTGGTTTGCAGATAATTGTTCCAAAGGTATAAAATGACTGCTTATAACTGCCGAATAGTCAAATGCTTTGGCTTTTTCCCATGGTAAGCCTTTGTCTTTTAGTTTGTTTTGCAAGTCACGGGCAGTAAAGTCAATACCAAGCCCCACCGAACTGTAATAACGGGAAGCAAATTTTGGTGATATATTTTTTCCAACCTGATCAATTTTAAGCACCAGTTCAACTTCGTGGTGTAGGTCGGTAGAGAAATTGGGTATGAAAAATGGCTTGTTTTTGCGAAGTATCGACGAGTCGGGCTTCATAAAAATAACCGGTTCTTCGGGCTTTTCGTTGTTCAGTTCAGCTATATGGTCGGCATAGTTACGACCAATGCAAATAATTTTCATACGATAATTGTTTATTTTTTTAAGTCGTATGGAACTCGCATGGAGAATATTATCATCAACTTGGATGTGAATATTTTACATGCTCGTTTCATGCTTTCAAAATTTGTATTAAGTGTGCTAATTCTCAACCGCCTTAACAATATCGGCCAAAAATTCGTTATAATCAAACTCTCCTTTTTTAGAGAAACCGGTTCTTATTACTACCAGTTCTTTCGACGGAATAATGTAGATATATTGCCCGTCGTGGCCACGGCAGCAAAACATGTCGGACGGAACATCGGGGTAATCGGTTTGCGATTTATTGAGCCAGAAAAAGGCTCCATATTGTCCTTCAGAATCGGCTGCAGCTGTAGTTGTATATTCAACCCAATTTTCGGGCAAAATTTGTTCACCCAGCCAATTGCCATTGTTCAGATAAAGCAGCCCGAACCGGGCATAGTCGCGCATGGTAGCGTACAAATACGATGATCCGGCAAAAGTACCCGATGCGTCAACTTCGAAAACAGCGCTACGCATACCTATTTTATTGAAAAGAGCTGTACGGGGAAAAGCAAAATATTCGGCATCGTTGTTAAAAGCTGTTCGAATAAGGTAGCTTACAATATTGGTTGTGCCCGATGAGTAAACCCAATTGGTACCAATGGTATCGGCTAAGGGTTTTTCATAAGTAAAACGGGCCATATCGCCAACTTTGTGCAGCATGTTGTTTACATCTGAACTGTTTCCGTAGTTCTCGTTCCACTCTAAACCGCTGCTCATTTGCATCAGGTTATGTATGGTAATGTTACGTCGCTCGTCGTTTTGCCAAATTTCAATGTCGGCAGGGGCGTGGATGTCTATCTTACCAATTTTTACCATTATTCCTGTAAGAGCGTTGGTGAAGCTTTTGGCCATCGACCAACTCAAGAATTTATTTTCAGCACTTAGTCCTTGTTTGTATTTTTCAACAATAGGTTGTCCTTTGTAAACTACCATTACTGCAAAAGTTCCTTTGTAGGGAACAGTGTCGGCAAAAGCTTTTTCAATGGCTAGGTTTATTTGTGTCATGTTTATGCCTGCTGGAATGCTGTCGGCCATTAAATCGCCCATTGGCCATGGTATGGTATCAGTATTTTCGGGAAATACAGGTACAACAGGGTAGGGGCGGGCTTGTATGTCGTTTTTCGAATAATCGTTTACTAAAACACTGCCATAGCCATTAACAAAAGTTGTACGTGAAGTGTGCCACAGAAAGCGGCTTTTTACTGTTTTTGTTTCGTAATTAACAGTGTTTTTTACGTATTTAATGAATGAAAAATTGAGGTCGTTGGCTTCCATTGATTCCTGTGTGCGATTGGCCACAAATATTCCCGAAGAAAGGTTTTTTGCGGCATAACCGGTTATGATAGGCAACAAAGGGTTCATGTACAAGTAGCCTCCGGCCAATATAATAACCAAAAGCAATGCACTAATTTTTAAAGCAATTTTTTTCGATTTCATGGTTTATGTGCTTTATGTGTTAAGGAACAAATATAACAATAAATTGAATGTTGGTAAGTGTTGCCGATATGTTGATTTATAAAATGATGGTTTGTATTACTTTGCAAAATCCATTATTATTTGCTTTTTTTTGTATTTGTATTTGGTAACACTTTTATCAATCTTTTTTTTGGTTTTTTTCGAAGCATGCAAATTATGGCCGAACATGTTTTGAATGTTGTTTTTAGCCAAATCGTCAGATTTTAGAAGGCTCGAGATTTCGGGTTTTATACCTCTTTTATTGAGGTTGATAATCTGCTTAACTTGTTCGGTTGGTAAAACAAAATTGTGACGATTTTTGGGACTTTCAACCGAATACCAAATTTGCTTTTTCAGAATATCGGTTTTAACAGGTTTTGCTATTCCGTTTGTTGTTTCGAGTTCAAGCAGTTCGGTTGGGAAATCGGCTTGTGCTTCTAAGTAATTGTCGAGTTCATACATTAAGCAACATTTTAGTTTGCCACAGCTGCCGGTAAGTTTCTCGGCTGTGGGTGAAAGGCCTTGTTTGATTGCTGCATGCGCTTTAATGCTCGAAAAATCGGTTCTCCAACTCGAACAGCAAAGTTCGCGGCCACACGATCCAATACCACCAACCATTGCTGCTTCTTGACGGGCACCAATTTGTTTCATTTCAATTTTTATTTTGAATTCACGGGCATAAATTTTTATAAGTTCCCTAAAATCGACCCGCCCTTCGGCAATATAATAGAATGTGGCTTTGTTGCCATCGCCCCTGAATTCAATTTCACCAATTTTCATTGTTAAACCTATCATTTCGGCAAGTTTACGGGCACGTATCATTACTGGCTTTTCTCTTTGATTTGCTTCGTTCTGTTGTTTTTTATCCCATTGGGTGGCTATACGCAGAATGCTTTGCCATTCGTGACGTTTTTTGTTTTTTATTTTAAGGTTGAATTGTTTTTCAGCAAGGTTTCCGGTGAGTGTAACCTCCCCAATATCGTGTCCTCCATTGACCGATATTACTACTATATCGCCTCTTTTAAGCTTTATATGTTTGTCGTTTTTAACAAATTCCTTCCGGGTTCCTTTGTATCTTACTTCAACAATGTCGGTTAAGTGTGATGTGTCGGGCAAATCTTTCAGCCAGTCGTAACTGTTAAGCATGTTTGGCCTTTTTTTTGATTCTGATTGATATGTTGTGTTAAATTGACATCCAGTACATGACATAATTCCTTATTTAGATTTAATAAAAGCAAAAGTAGTGATTATTCATCCAAAAAAGTTAGTTAGAAGTATAAAAATACAAAAAAGTCTGAAATAAGGTTTGTTTATTTAAAGGGAGCCTTGCAGCTAAGTGTAAGGGTAAAAGTTGATCCCTTTCCTTTTCCTTCTGATTCTGCTTTAACTGTTCCGCCCATTTTTTCAGCAAGATCTTTAACTATCGATAAGCCAACACCCGATGAGTCTTCGCTACCGGTTGGCCTGGCGCTAAGCTTAACAAACCTGCCAAAAACCTTCGATAAATCCTCTTCGGTCATTCCTAAGCCTTGGTCTTTTACACTGTAATTAATACATGATTTGTGCATTTCGTTATATATGGTAATTTTTGTGTTGTGGGGCGAATATTTAATAGCATTGCTTATCAGATTCGAAAATATGCTATCTAGGGCTTCATTATCGAAATAAACCTCGGGCAGGGTGGTGTCAATTTTTAAAATTATTTTGATATTCTTTTCAATTGCAAGAATATGGTGTTTGTTTATTACGTTTCTGATCAGGTCGATTGGATTTCCAGGGGTCATGCTTTCGAAATTTTTGCTTTGTTGCATGCGTGCATTGTCTAAAATGTAGCAAATGCGATCGAGCATAGTGTTTGAACTTTTTTTAATTGAAGTGATTAGCTCTTTATGCATGGGGTCGATATTCATTAAATCGCTCTCGAGCAATTCTGAAATCATGTTAATTGAAGCAACGGGCGATCGCAAATCGTGAACAACATTGCCAATGTAAATATTCATCTTTTCCTGTATTTCATCAATTTCGGCTTTTTTCATGTTCAACTTTTTCCGTAAAAAATACAGCCGACCTACGAGGTTTCCAATAAGCAGGCCAACAATTGTAGCAAAAAGGTAAATAAAGTACGATGTTGTTTTTTGAATATGATCGGGCAATATCAAAAAAATTACGATAGCCATTATGGCCAGTATGCCTATGTTAAGGTAGGTTAGGAAAATCGAAAATTTTAGCTTCATGTTTAAAGTGTTTTGTAGCAGCATATAAATATGGCAAAAATGTATGCTGGACTTTTTTTCTAAGTACCTGAAAGCTTTATGCAATTTCATTAAATTTTTTGAATTATCACAACATTGTAATTTTTTTAACGAACTTTTTAGTAAGAATTTGGTTTAAACTAAGGAAAATTGCGACAAAAAAGTCTTTTATTGGATTGGTTGTGGGTTAACTCAATTGTAAACCTTATGTTTTTAGAAAAAATTGAATCGACTACAAAAACATCGGAACTAAAAAAGGAGATGTTAAACGATTATTACCTGGTACAATTAAGCCGCCAGTTAAGCCTTTTGGGCCGAAGAGAAGTGCACAACGGACGAGCTCACTTTGGTATTTTTGGCGACGGTAAAGAACTTGCACAGGTAGCTTTGGCAAAAACTTTTCGAAAAGGCGATTGGCGATCGGGTTATTATCGCGATCAAACTTTTATGCTTGCACTAGGTTTGCTTGAACCAGAAGAATTCTTCGCAATGATATATGGCGACACCGATGAGAGTTTTAACCCATCGACCGGTGGCCGCAATTTCAATAACCACTATTGCACACGCAATATTACCGCCGATGGTAAAATTGAGAATTTGCTTGAAAAGTACAATTCGGCTTCCGATATTTCATCAACAGGCGGTCAAATGCCACGTTTGCTGGGGTTGGCACAAGCATCGAAAATGGCACGGCTTGATCCAAAGCTTCGTAATGCCAATGCCGGAAATGTGAGTGGCAACGAAGTCGCTTTTGGCTCAATAGGCGATGCCAGTACTTCGGAAGGAATGTTTTTTGAAACCATTAATGCTGCTGCTGTAATGCAAGTGCCTATGGCGGTAACTGTTTACGACGATGGTTTTGGCATAAGTGTGCCCATTGAGTTGCAAACAGCTAAATCGAGTATATCGAAAGCACTTAAAGGTTTTGAGCAACAAGGTAACGATAAGGGGATCAGGATATTTCATTGTCATGGTTGGGATTATCAGGCAATGGTTGAAACATTCAAAAAAGGAATTGATTTATGTCGCCAGTTTCATATACCTGTTCTCTTTCATATTGATGAAATAACCCAGCCCACAGGGCATTCTACTTCCGGATCGCATGAGCGTTATAAAAGCAAAGAGCGTTTGAAGTGGGAAGAAGAATGGGATGGCATTGTTCAGTTCAAAAAATGGCTTATCGAAAGTGGAAATGCCGATGAGATTGAACTTGGAATTATTGAACAGAAAGCAGTTGCGCGTGCACGTTTGGCCCGCGACAATGCATGGGCAAATTTCACCTCTTCGTTCGATCCCGAACGTAATGACTTAACTGAATTGGTTGCCGAAGCCGACAAATTGTTTCATAACAACAATTTCTTTTCAAATGAATTAAAACAGTTGAACGAAAAAGTTTTTCCAACCCGAAGAGCTTATTTGAGTTTGGCCAAACGAATTTATTTTATTGTGGCTCAAAATGATGATTATATTGATATTGCCCACAAGTTTAAAGCTTGGATCGATCATTTTGAAGAGCGTAGCAGCCGGTTTTACAACAAACAGCTCTATCGCGAATTGAACGACTCGGCCTTGGCTGTGCAGGCCGTTGCCCCCATTTACAGCGAAAATCCCGAAATGGTGAATGGTTCTGAAATATTGAACCATAACTTCAATAAGCTATTTGCACGGCATAAGCGTTTGGTAACTTTTGGCGAAGATACCGGTAAATTGGGTGATGTAAATCAAGGCATGAAAGGTATGCAGGAAAAATACGGCGAACAGCGCGTTTTCGATACAGGTATTCGAGAAACTACTATAATAGGGCAGGGTATTGGTTTGGCGTTACGGGGTTTCAGGCCTATCGCCGAAATTCAGTACCTCGATTATTTGATATATGCCATTTCAACACTTAGCGACGATTTAGCTACTTTGCAATATCGAACAATGGGCAAGCAAGCTGCTCCACTTATTGTACGCACACGAGGCCATCAGTTACAAGGTATTTGGCATGCAGGTTCGCCAATGCAAATGTTATTGGGTGCTTTGAGGGGAATGTATTTGTGCGTACCACGTAATATGACCCAAGCTGCCGGATTTTACAACACCTTGCTCGAAGCTAACGACCCTGCAATTGTTATTGAACCACTAAAGGCTTATAATGTTAAAGAACCTTTGCCGTTAAATAATGGCGATTACCGCGTAAAGTTGGGTGTTCCCGAAATTATTGAACAGGGAACAGATATTACATTGGTTACTTATGGATGGAATGTTTTTCATGCCCAAAAAGCGGCTTATTTACTAAAAGAACATGGTATTTCGGCCGAAGTTATTGATGTTCAAACATTGATGCCTTTCGATGTGGATCACCTTATTCTGCAATCGGTTAAAAAAACCGGCAAAGTACTTTTTATCGACGAGGATGTGCCCGGAGGAGGTACTGCTTACATGCTTCAGAAAACACTCGATGAGCAAAAAATATTCGATTACCTCGATACGGCACCTCGTACCTTACCGGCCATGGAGCACCGTCCGGCTTATGGTATCGATGGAGAGTATTTTTCTAAACCCAATGTTGAGCGAATTTTCGAAGCGGTTTACGAAATGATGCACGAAACAGATGTGAAGAAATATTCTTCAATTTGAATAACTTAAAATTTAAAGGAAAACCCATTTAATGGGCAGGAAATCAATTGTTTCCCGCCCATTTTATGCCATATTGTGTTTTAATTACAGTTGGTTTATTTATTTATATCAAATCGGTCTGAATTCATTACTTTCACCCATGCACTAACAAAATCATTTACAAACTTTTCTTTATTGTCATCTTGTGCATAAACTTCGGCATAAGCACGCAAAATTGAATTAGAACCAAAAACCAAATCAACCCTAGTTGCTGTCCATATAACTTTACCTGTTTTCCTTTCTTTAATATTGTAAAGATTGTCCGAAACAGGCTCCCATAAATAGCTCATATCGGTAAGGTTTACAAAAAAGTCATTCGTTAAAACTCCTTCTCTTTCTGTAAAAACACCATGCTTTGTTCTTCCGTAATTAGTTCCTAAAACACGCATTCCTCCAATTAAAACAGTCATTTCAGGAGCCGTTAAACCCATTAACTGGGTTCTGTCAAGAAGCATTTCTTCAGGTTTTACAGCATAATTTTTTTTCTGCCAGTTTCTGTATCCGTCATGCAAAGGTTCAAGCACGGAAAATGATTCAGCATCGGTCATTTCATCTGTTGCATCGCCCCTACCTGCTGCAAAAGGCACTTTAATCTTCAGGCCACCCTTTTCAGCAGCTTTTTCGATGGCTGCACTGCCGCCTAAAACAATCAAATCGGCAATGCTTACTTTTTTATTTACACTTGCTTGAATTTCGGTAAGCTTACTTAAAACTTTTTCAAGGCGTTTAGGCTCATTTCCTTCCCAATCTTTTTGAGGGGCAAGGCGAATTCGTGCACCATTTGCACCACCTCTGAAATCTGAACCTCTAAAAGTTCTTGCACTGTCCCAGGCAGTATTTATAAGTTCAGTTGGGGTTAAGCCGCAGTTTAAAAGTTTAATTTTTAATTCTTCAATTTCAGATTCTGACAGTGTGTAATTTACTTCTGGAATAGGATCTTGCCATATTAAATCCTCTTTAGGGACATCGGCTCCCAGATAACGGCTTTTGGGGCCTAAATCCCTATGCGTAAGTTTAAACCATGCTTTAGCGAATGCTTTTGCAAAGTATTCGGGATCTTTATAAAAACGCTCTGCTATTTTTCTGTATTCAGGGTCAAATTTCAAAGCCATATCAGCGTCGGTCATCATTGGATTTCTGCGAACTCCCGGAACGTGAGCATCAAAAGGCTTGTCTTCTTCTTTAATGTTAACTGGTTCCCACTGTTTTGCGCCTGCCGGGCTTTTTCTTATTTCCCAATCGTAGGTGAAAAGCAAATAGAAATAGCTGTTGTTCCATTTATTTGGTGTTGTTGTCCATGCGCCTTCCAATCCACTTGTGACTGTATTTTCTGCGTTTCCTTTACCTTTTGGGTTGTGCCAACCAAATCCTTGTTGTTCTAAAGGTGCTCCTTCGGGATCTTCTCCTAAAACTGAAGCATCGCCATTTCCATGGGTTTTTCCAACTGTATGTCCACCAGCAGTTAAGGCAACTGTTTCTTCATCATTCATAGCCATTCGTGCAAATGTAACTCGCATGGCTTGGGCTGTTTTTAACGGGTTGGGATTTCCGTCAACTCCTTCGGGATTTACATAAATCAAGCCCATTTGAACAGCTGCTAAAGGATTTTCGAGTGTTTCTTCGTCTGATTTATTTGAATAGCGATCTTTTCCTAACCATTCTTTTTCTGCTCCCCAGTAAATATCTTTTTCGGGATGCCAAATGTCTTCTCTACCACCGCCAAATCCAAATGTTTTGAATCCCATTGATTCATAAGCCATATTTCCAGCAAGAATCATTAAATCTGCCCACGAAAGCTTGTTGCCGTATTTTTGTTTAATTGGCCACAACAACCTTCTTGCTTTATCCAAATTCACATTATCGGGCCAACTGTTGAGAGGTGCAAAACGTTGATTGCCTGTGTTGCTTCCTCCACGGCCATCAGCAGTACGATATGTGCCTGCACTATGCCAAGCCATTCTAATCATTAAACCACCGTAATGACCCCAATCGGCAGGTCACCAATCCTGGCTTGTGGTCATTAATTTTTTGAGGTCGTTTTTAACAGCTTCTAAGTCGAGTTTTTTGAATTCTTCCCGATAATTGAAGTTTGTACCGAGAGGGTTTGTCTTGGTATCATGCTGATGCAAAATGTCTAAATTAAGTGCATTCGGCCACCAACTCATTACGGAACTATTGGTGTCCGTATTTGCTCCATGCATGACAGGGCATTTACCTTTTTTTGAATTGTCCATAATATTCTATTTTTATTTTTAAAAATCTAAAGTTAAACCATTTTGGTGTGATTTTCAAGCTTGCTAATTGCTTTCTTCGAGTTGCAATTGTGCTAATGCTTACATGGTAATTGCTTGAATTTGCAATTGCACTACTTCCATTTTAAATGGATCTCTTTTACAATTTCTTGGGTATTATTCTCCATTACCGGTATAAACCTTAACCTTTTTTAATTAAATAGTGAGCGTTGCTTTTCTTATATTTGCTGCTCGAATTATAAAATAAACCAAAAGTGAAACGAGCAGAAATAATAACTATTGGCGACGAAATCCTTATTGGGCAGATTGTTGATACCAACTCGGCTTGGATGGCTACTCATCTGAACGCAATTAATGTAAAAGTTGAACAAATAACGTCGATATCCGATACCCCCAGCCATTTGGTGAGTGCGCTGAATGACGCCCGAAAAAGGGCCGATGTGGTATTGATTACCGGTGGCCTTGGCCCTACAAAGGACGATAGGACCAAAAAGGTTTTATGTGAATATTTTGGTTCGAAAATGGTGCTTCACCAAGCTACGCTCGATCATATTGTTGAATTTTTCAGGATGCGTAACATGCCTGTTATTGGTCAACTGAACCACGACCAGGCTATGGTTCCCGATAATTGTCAGGTTTTGTTCAATCCGCAAGGTACTGCTCCCGGAATGTGGTTCGAGCAAAGCGAAACAGTTTTTGTTTCGATGCCCGGCGTTCCTTACGAAATGAAAGACATTATGAGCCTGCATGTTTTGCCCCGTTTGGCCAAAATAAACGGTGCCGGAGCTATTTTCCATAAAACAGTGCTGACCATTGGTATTCCTGAATCGAAACTTGCCGAAAAACTCGACGAATGGGAAGATGCCCTGCCCGAAAACATCCATTTGGCATATTTGCCAAATCCGGGGCAAATTCGCTTGCGGTTTTCTGCCTTTGGTCAAAACGAGGCCGATTTGGCTGAACAGGTAAATGAGCAAATCGATAAATTGAAGTTAATTATTCCCGATGCAATTTTTGGCTACAACGACGATACTTTGGCCGGCGTTGTTGGCAAGCTTTTGCTGCTTAAGCAAAAAACCTTGGCCACGGCCGAAAGTTGTACAGGTGGTTTTGTAGCACACAACATAACCTCCGAACCTGGCTGTTCCCGATGGTTCAAAGGTGCAATAGTTGCCTATGCCAATCAGGCCAAGGTAAATGTTTTGGGAGTCGATCAGCAAATGATTGACGATTATGGCGCTGTTAGCGAACAAGTGGTGTGCCAAATGGCCGAAGGCGCACGCAAAACACTCGACGCCGATTATGCAGTGGCAACTTCGGGTATAGCAGGCCCCGATGGCGGAACAGTTGAAAAACCTATAGGAATGGTTTGGGTGGCAGTAGCTACGCCCGAAGGTGCTTTTGCTCAAAAATTTAGCTTTACCCGTAACCGCGAACGCAATATTATAAGGGCTTCGCAAATGGCCCTCGATATGTTACGCCTCGAGCTGCTTAAAATTTAAGCGTTTATGCATTACTCAACGTAAATAATATAGTATAATGAAGAAACTTTTTGTTGTATTGGGGCTAATAATTATGCTTTTTGTGGCTGCAATTTTTGTTGTGCCAGTTTTGTATAAAGAAAAAATCAGCCGTTTAGCTTTGCAGAAAATCAATACAATGGTTGATGCCCAAGTTAACTACGAAAGTTTCGACCTCGGGTTGTTGCGTTCATTCCCCGATTTTACGGCAACTTTCCAAAATATTTCGGTTGTGGGCAAAAACCAATTCGAAAACGATACATTGTTATATTTTGGTAATTTCAGTGCAACGCTCAATTTGTTGAGTGTATTGCGTAAATCCGATGTGCAGGTAAATTCAATCGAAATTGCGAGTGGAAAACTGAATTTTATAGCCGATGCAAACGGCGCTTATAACTGGGAGATTGAGAAAAAAACTGTTGCTCTTGCCGATTCGTTAAATTCACCTAAAAATGAAAAAAACATTGCTGAGAAGAAAGAGCCCAAACAACAATTAAAATTACTGTTGAAAAATATTGTGCTTTCCGATATCGACATTATTTATTTAAGCCGTTCGTCAAACTACGAATTTGCTGTTTACGATGTTGACGGAAAAATGCAGGGCGAAATGCAAGGCATGAATACTTTGTTGAATGTCGAAGTGGCCACGCCATCGCTTAATTACCGTTATGGAAATGTTTATTACCTGAAAGAACTTTCTACAGGTATTAACACAATACTAAATGCCGATTTAAATAAGTTTGATTTTAAATTCGAGGGCGGCAGCAGTAAGTTGAATAACTTTCCGCTTGATTTAAAAGGTGGCTTTTCGATGCCGGGCGATTCAATTTTGTTCGATATTCGGTTCGATGTACCCGATATTACGATGACCCAAATGCTTCAGTTGGTGCCTCAAGATTATCAAAAATACTTGACAAATGTTAAATCCGATGGGACTATTAACTTCGATGGCTCGTTGTTGGGGGTTTATTACAACGATGTTTATCCGGCAATTGCAGTTAATTTCGATATTAGCAATGCTTGGCTTCAATACCCCGAGTTGCCCGAACGGCTCGAAATCGTCAGGTTGAACGCTGAACTTGAAAAGCCCGAAGGTGAGCTCGATATGTTACAGTTGGGCATCTCGCAGTTCGATATATTTTTGGCCGAAAACCCTTTGTCGTTAAAAGCAGCGTTTTCGCAATTATTTACCGATCCCAATCTCGATGTGTCGTTCAATGGGGTAGTCGATCTCGAAACATTATCGAAAGTTATCCCACTTGGCGATACTCAGCTAAAAGGAAGGTTAACTGCAAATGCAGGCATAGCAGGTAATTATTCGTCAATTGAAAGTGGTAGCTATCAGGATTTTAAATCGGCGGGCGAGCTCGGATTATCGAAATTCTATATTGTAAATACTAGCATACCGCAAGGTGTTGAGATAAGCAATGCAGCCCTAAAACTTAAAAATGAAACAGTCGATGTAGCCG
>DAOSWJ010000059.1:0-12821 GCA_035380005.1 Prolixibacteraceae bacterium
ACAATGTCGTATTCGCCATCACCGTTTAAATCGCCGGTACTTGCATCGTTGGGAGAATAATTTCCACCGTTAATCCCTTTTGCAGGTTGGTTTAAATCAATGTCGAAATAAGCAGCGTTTTCGCCTTCGGTGTAATTGATTAGACGGGCTGTTTTTTTGTCGTCGATTTCAATGTCATCGATTATTGCTTTTACAATGTAGCGGCTGTTTTGTGGTGCATTTTCGTCGATATAAAATGTGCTATTGGTGAGGGGTGTTTTGTTTATTTTTTGTCCGTTCCTGTATATGTTGAATGGGGTATTGAATGCTTCGTTGCCCAGTAAACGCCATGAAACAATATAGCCATTGTTGCTTTTTATGGCAACGGCACCACGGTTAAGCCGTTCGGCCTGCATTTGGCCAAACAATGCTTGATTATGGCTAATGGTAATGATTAAAAATAATATCAATGCAAATTGCTTCATAATGTTTTATGTATGCTACTGTTGTTTAATAATTCGTTCGTAATACGTGTTGTTTTGTCCAACTGCCTTCAGTAAATAAACTCCTCTGTTGAGTGTACCTAGGTTGATGGTAATTGTTTGTTTATTAATTGTTAGGGTTTGTAATATTGTTTTGCCGTAAAGTGTTGAAATGCTTATTTCAAGTATTTCGTTTGTTCGGTTTTCGATGTTGATATTGTTGTTGAATGGATTGGGGAATACATTTATTGAATTGGTGTTAAGGATTGAGGCTGACGTTTTAGCTTCGACCTTAATTATCCCTTTTGTGTAGAGTTCCGAAGTATTCCAAATTAAATCATCTCCGGGTGTTTCGGGGTAAATGGCTTCGAAGGTGCCGTAAATGTTTTCGCAATCGAAAATTTTAAATTCATTTCCGGCAAAGTATTCTCGTGTGGTGGTGTTAATTATTTTTAGTTTGCCCGAAACAGTAATGCTTTCATTAACTTTCAGGTAATCGGATAGATTGAATGAAGGGTTTGTTTTAACCTCAAATGTTGAACCGTCCTTAAGGGTTACCGACTTTTCGACACTTAAAAACTTTCCTGTGTTTTTTGAGCCGGGAGCAATTGTGGCGTTTTTATCAACAGTTACGTTGCCGCCAATAATGCCATCGCCCGATAAGGTTGCCAGTATTTTAACGTTAACATCGCCGGTGCCTGTTGCGCTTCCGGTTTTGTTTGCAACAAATAATGTTCCCCGGTTAACAACGGTAGGTCCGGCGTAGGTATTGTTGTTGGTTAGGGTGAAAACTCCGTCTCCCGATTTAGTGAGGCTACCTGCTGCAATTATACCGTCGAATTGTGAGTCGGTATCTTTTGAGCCAATTTTGTAGTTCTCGTCGCCATTGAGTGTTCCTGTTCCCGAAAGTGCGCCAATTTCGATTGTTGTTCCTGATACGTTTAGGGCCGATACTGAATTGTTTACAACTAGGTGAGCATTGGGCAAACCTTTGTAGTGATTAATACGTAATTCAACTTCGGATCCAGACGACGAGAGGCAGTTGAGTGTTCCTGTAAAAGCAGTCATATCGCCATTCAAATCGGAACGCACAAAAGGAATGTACATGTTTAGGGTTCCATTGCCGCTAATGTTTCCTGTATAATAAGCTCTTGAGTCGAGTTTGATGTTTGCTGTTTTTCCATCGGCAACTTCGATATTCCAAGGCAAAGTACTGTACGACGATGAGTTGTCGTTGCATTGCAAGGTGCCTCCGTGCATAATGATGGTTTGCCCTGGATTGGTTTCGTCGTTCAATAATGTAATTGTACCTTCAGTTATTATTGTCGATTTGTGTGTGTTTGGCCCGGCAAAAACAAGGTTCCCGATGCCTGTTTTTGTAAGTGTATCGCCTGTAATAGCTTCGTTAAGCACTACTTTATGGGTATTGCTGATGGTTCCGCCCAGCTGACCAAGGTTTATTGCCCGATTTGAATTGTTTTCGCTTGAAATGAGTAACGTTCCTCCGTTTATTTCAAACAATGCTGCATTGGCCGATGCTACCCCAATTGCACCTGCACTTTGATTGTTAGGCAGTTTATTGATTTCAATTGTGCCTTGGTTGATGGCCACTTTGCCTGTGAAAGTGTTGGTGTTGTTGATGGTAAGTGTGCCGCTTCCTGTTTTGGTAAGGCCTGTATTGCCTGTAATGTTGCCTGTGCCATCGAAAATATAGTCTTCGGTAGCATTAACAATAATCGATGCAGGAGTTAACGATCCTGTAATGTTAACAGTTTTGTTTTGTGCATTATCGGTAAACTTTACCTCGTCGCGATCGACAAAAATATCGGGCATGCCATTGTTTGTGAAATTTTCGGTTTCGGCAAAATCCCAAATGCTGCCGTATTTATCGCCATTCCATTCAATAGAGGTTGCTTGTCGGAGTGCCCTTACTTCGAGTAGTATTTTATTGTTTTCGGTTTTAAGTTTGGCTGCGGTGCCAGTTATTCCTTCAAGTACAATGTTTTCGGTTTGCCCCTGAATTTGTCCTTGAATAGTGGCCAAATGGTAAGTGCCTGCCGGAAGCTTAGCTGTGCTGTCGCTTAAATGGGGTTTAATAACGAATATCATTTTGCTATTGAAAACTATTTTGCCGTTAATGATTAATGAGTCGTTTTTGCTGTTCTCAGGAGAGTATAAGTCAAAAACAATACGTGCGCCATTTTCAACAATTAAGCTATTGCCAATTTGTAACGAAGCACTTGAGTCGGGTCTTCCCATTTCGAGAATGGATCCGAAACGCATGTTTACTCCGTTGTTTATGTTCCCCGATGCATACAATTCGCCAAAGTGCATGATGGATAGGGGACTGTTTTGTAAGTTGCCGTTGAAAATGAGTTGGCCTGCCCAAATTTCGGTTTTGCCTGTATAATCGTGATTGCCGTTTAAAGTGAGTTGACCTTGGCCTTGCTTAACAAGTTGCATTGTGCCGCTAAGTTTGCCTTGTTGGGCATTAATGGTGCAGTTGCCAGGCGAGTTAACTGTAAGGGCACCAGGCATAATGTTCTCGTTTATGTTAATTTCGTAGTTGTTTCCGCCTGTAATATCGAAAAGCACATGGCTGCCATCGGTGTAATTTTGTAAGGTATTGTTGTTGAGCCAAGCAGTAGTGTTTTTATCCCAAATGCCGTTGCCATTGTAAACCAATCTATTGTTGCTGATTGCCGGTGGAGGGGGAGTGGTAAAGCCTTCGCTTTGGCCTAAAAAATAACTCACGTGGGGTGGTTGGTTGTATCCGCACATTTGCCAACAAATTGCTTGGCGATACTGATGATCGTGCATTAAGGTGTAGTTGCGATAAGGTGTGGGATTGATAGTTGTGTAGATTCTTATTGCGGTGTTGGTTTGGTTGCGCCAAACTACCTCTTCGCGCCAGTCGCCAAATAAGTCGGCCTGAAGCGAGGGAGTACCCTTGGTGTAGTTGCACGATGTGGCTCCATTGGCAGTAAAAATAACTCCTTTGCCATGTTTCAGAATAGCCCCTGTGCCATAACCTTTGTCGGTTGTAAAGTTTACATGATCGAGCAGTTCTTCAAGTAAGTCGCCATCCCAATATATTCTGAAATTTTCGGCTAACGAGCCTGTCCCTTCTTGTTGAAGTGTTGATGCTGAGAATAATTTGGCACCTCCCCATAATGCTGTTCCTTTAATATCGTCGGAAATATTGGCAGCACAACAACGCCCGCAGTCTTTGTCAATTATATGGTGAATAAGGATTTCGCCGGTAGCAGCATCGTGAAGTACAGTGCCGTGTACAGGTGAATTCTCGAGGCAACGCCATGCTTCAATCCCTTTTCTGAAAGGGTCGAGGTCGCCAATGTGCATTGCATCGCCGTGTCCGAGCTGTGTTGAATATAGACCTGTGCCATCGTCGTCGATCGCCATCGAGCCCCAAACAATTTCGTCGCGCCCATCGCCATCAACATCGGCAATGGTGTAGTTGTGGTTGCCTTGTCCGTAGTAGGGGTCGTTTGTGCTTGTTGCACTCCACTCCCAGCGCAGTTCTAATTTATTGTTCACCACATTATAAGTGCGCATTACCGTTTTGGTATAAATGCCACGGCCAATAAAAAGACTGGGCTTTTTACCATCGAGGTAAGGTGCTCCAAAAAAGTACTTGCTGGCGCGGTGTCCGTATGCTTTGCTTGGGTTTTCGGGCCACCACCAGCCTGAATTAATTCGTGGGATAAAATCAACACGGTCGAGTTCGGTGCCAGTTAGCCCGTCAATAAGGGATAAAAATTCGGGGCCTTGGTTCATGTATTGCATATTGGCTGTTGTGCCTACCGAAAACCGGTAGTTGGTAATTCCATCGCCATTGGTATCGCCAATTTGCGTGCCGTCGCCAAAAATTGTGCCTTCGGAGCTCCGCATAAAAACTTCGGCTTTACCGTCTTCGTCAAAATCGAAGGCTGCAATGTTAATTTCAACATCGGGTAAAATGTTTGGGCCTACGTTTATTTCCCACATAAAAGTGCCATCGAGTTTATATGCTTCGAAATATGAATAGTTGGTGTTGTCGTCGTT
The DNA here is from genome assembly GCA_035380005.1 of Prolixibacteraceae bacterium. Classification (GTDB taxonomy): domain Bacteria; phylum Bacteroidota; class Bacteroidia; order Bacteroidales; family Prolixibacteraceae; genus Roseimarinus. The sequence continues at coordinate 4,527 of DAOSWJ010000059.1, forward strand.
CCAGCCTTTTGCAATACGTTTAACAATTATTTCGTATGCTCCGTCGTTATCGAGGTCGGCAGTGGTAGCATCGTTTATTTCGTAAATTGATGTGTTTCGGGTTTTGAGGTTAATTTCTTTGTATTGCTGTTCGAGCGGATAAACCGGCAAGCATTGTTCTAGCTCAACACCATTAACAATTGGGGCAATTGTGTATGCCGATGATAATGTGCCTTGGGGGTCGGTGTAGTTTGATACAATTAAAGGTTCGTTATTCAACAGTTGTCCATTGCGATAAATGTTGTAATTGGTGTTTTGCCATTCGTCGCCCAAAATACGCCAGCTTGTAAAAACACCGTTGTTTATTTTAACGGCAACAAGCCCACGGTCGAGGGTTTCCATTTTGCGTTGAGCAAAACCTTGGTGCATCGAACCCAAAATAAGCATGGCATTTATTACCAAACCCAATAGCCAATATGTCGAATTGTTTTTATACATGAATATTATTCGAAATAGAAAAAAAAAGAGGCTGTCGAAATAAAAAGAGATAATTGATTTTTATACTGTAAACTTTTACTTTAGGACATAAAAAATTTATCGACAGCCTCTTAACTAATTAAACTAAAATAGAAACTTTAATAACTAACTGAATCATTAAATTACTTTACAATTAATCTACTTATACGTATTGCATTTTCGGCTTGTGCTTTTACAATGTATGCACCTTTGATGTTGAATGTAACAACCTGAGGTCCATTGTTGTAAAACTCTTTCTCGTAAACCGAAATACCTGCCATATTAATAATGGTTACTTTATAGTTTTTATCGAAACCGGTATTGATATAGAAAGTACCGTTTGTTGGGTTCGGATACAAGTCGAGTGCAAGGTTAAATTCATCAACAGCAGTAGTGTCTTGTACTTCATTGATTTGTATGTTCACTTTGTTACTGAAAAGCGTGTAAGCATTTCCGTCGGCATCCTGAACATCGGCATAGAAATACACTTTGTAGCTGCCAATTTGGGTAATTTCGGGTGTGTATTGAATGTCTGACACTCCGGTTTCGATCATGTTGCCGTCTGAATCGTCGATTAACCACATGCCAGCAAGGAATTCAACTTCTTCAGGAATGTTTACTGTAAGCATTTGTAAAGGTTCGCCTTGGTCAACTACTTGGTCATCGGCAGGCGAAATCGAAAGGTCAACAACGTTCACTTCTTTCATGTTGGTTGTTTGAACATTTTCGTTGGTAAATGCAACAATATAGTAAACACCTGGTTCGGCAAATACGGGTGCATACGATGCTTGGTCGGCAGCAACCGGATCGAAGCTGTTCCATGGTCCGTTAGGTCCGGCAGCCCATTTCCATTCCCAACCGTCAATACCATCGGTATTGATTAAACCTATTGGGTCGGCAGTAGGTGCATTTGGTGTGGTATAGGTACGAGCATCGTTGTCGAGTGCAAAAGCATTTACGTTACGAGCACTTACAATGGTCCATTCGCCATCGAAGGTAACATAAGGTTCGAAACCTTCGTCGGAGCACCTTATTTTTGTTGAGTCGATATAGGTAGCAATTTCGGCCTGGCCATCGCCTTTGAACCAAATTTGGGCATTGTCAGATAAGTCGAAAACACTTGAATCGTTGAGTGCGGTTACCATACGGTGGAATGCAGCCATGTACAATTTCGAGTTGTCGTTCATTTTAAGGTAGCCACCTTGTGTTGGGGTGTTGTTATTACCCATCGAAATGAATGAAGGTCCACCGTTATAGTCGGCTAAAATTGAAAGCGATGCATCTCCAGTCATGTTCATGTAGCTGGTACCAACAGGCATACGCCAGAAATAGCTGGTGTAATCAATCATTGTATTGTAAACGTTCAAAACGCCTTCTACATAAAGGTCGCTGCGCATGTTGAAAGTGTCAACAACGCTTTCGCGGCCAACAATGTCCATTTGTGCACCCGGTTTAATAACCATTTTGTTGATGGTATCGTTTCCGGCCATGTTAAATACAGGGTAGTTAGGTGTTGGGTTCTCTTCGGTTACCATGTTGTTAATGGTAATGTTGTTTCTGAAATAGTGGGCAACAGGTTCCCAGTTGGCAGGGTCTTTCGGATCAGTCGAAATCAAACCTGTCCAAGTAAGGTTTTTACCTACTGCAGTAGCATCTTCGATATTGTATAGCAATTCGGTACTGGTGTGCGATTGTCCGTCGATAGTAGCAATCATAACCAAATAATGGTTGCCTGTTTCGTTAAATGTTGGGTTGATTGAGGCTGCTGTTTGTGCAGGCTCGAAAGGCATATATGGTCCGCCCGGAGTGGTTCCGTATTTCCATTCTGTTTGTGTTGGTTCGGTAGTGAACTGGGCAGTAATGGTTGTACCTGTTTCGCCCAAACGTAAAAACTGAATGCCAAATTCGGCAGGTGCAAACGAAATTGCGCTCGAAACTACATAAAACTCAACTTCGTTTTCGGTAGCAGTGCCATTAACAAGGCACGAAACCATGTAAGTGCCCGAAGCATCAAATACTGGGGCAAATTTATTGGTATTGGCACCTTCGCCGCTAAACATGGTAAATGTATCTTCGCCTTTAACTTTGTAACGCCATTGGAAGGTTGTGGCTGTTGCAACTGCATTTGTGTTCAAAAGCTTTAATGTGTCGGTTGTTGCTTCGCCATTTTTCAATACCTGGCGGTCGGCATTCTCGATGCCGATATAAGTAGCAGGTACGGCCGAGTATGTTGTAATGTTTGCAATAGGATCGTAAGTGCGTTTTATCGAAAAGTTTTCGCCACCGTCAATCCAGCCACTTTCGATGTCGGTTTCGGTCGATCCGTAGTTTCCGGCTACAATAAGAATACCATCGCCTGTAATCGTGATTTGGTTCATTGTTTTATTTACACGGTCGTGAAATCCACCGTTTAACTTTACAGTTCCACCATTAATGGTAACATGCCCTCCAGTTTCCATATTGTTACCGTCGCGCATGATTAAAAAGCGGGTAAATTCAACATGTCCGCCGTTTACAATCATATAAGTACCAACAACGTCGAAACGTTTGTAGCTTTTAAACAATACGGTACCATTGTTAATTACAATACCAGTTGAATTGTATTGAATGTTTTTGCTTCCATTGTCGAGAACTAAAGTGTCTTCAAGGCTTTCGAGGTCAACTGTATATTTGCCTTGTAACTCGGGGCGGGCTTTGTCTATTGCCACGGTAATTTCTTTAACCGAAATGTTTTCGCTACCCGAAATAACCGGTGCATTGGCATACAATGCATTTCCAAGGGTGTCGAATTGAAGTGGGATGGTTAGGATGTTGTCTTGAGGGCTTCCTGCCGGTTCCCAGTTGTCTTCAATCATAAAATTGTTACTACTGGCTCCTGTCCAAACCATTTCAACTTGGGCAAAAGCCATGCTGGTGCAAATCAAAAAGCTTAGCGCTACGGCCATCTTTTTTAAATGGTTCGTTATTGATCCATTTTTTTTGATTTTAAGTAAATTAATGTTCATAATTTGAAAAATTTAAGTTTATAAAAGATTAGTGTAATTATTATTCAAGCGGTAAAAACCAATTGTTTTTGTCGTTGAGTTTATTTCGTACTGTATTGCCATCTATGCCTGCTTTGTTGAGCTTTTCGGCAACTTTATCGGCTAAAATAGAATTATTGCCATTGCGTATCGACATGCGAACCAGGTCTCCCCAGCGCTGTCCTTCGAAGGCCAGTTCGAGAGCGCTTTCGTCGAGAATGTGCTGTTCTATTTCAGCTAAAGAATCGTTTTCGATTGTATGGCTAGTTAAGCTTACCCTGTTTCTGAGCCCGGTGTTTCGAAACCAAGGCTGACGTAAACCTGGAGGAATGTCGCCTGAACTGGTTGAACGTGCATCGAAATCGTACGGGAACGGAAGTTCGGTTTGATGACGGTGAGTGTAGTCGTTGGCGGCTGCATCCGGATCTGAGCCGGGGTAATTGGCGCGTATGCCATTGTTTAAAAGGGCATAAGCAACACGGTGCTGTCCGTCGCGGTTGGCTGCTTCGCAATAACGCAAATGGAGGCTTGCTGCTCGCCACAAGAACCAACGTCCCGATTTATCAAGTATGTCGTAATTCTGATTGTAATTGCTGTAGTCGTAAATGTGCTTCATAATTACCGGGTCACCATTGTCGATGTCGTACGATCCGGGTAAACCAAAGGCGTTTACATAGTCGAGTACAGTATATTCGTTGCCATCGCTGTCGCGCCAGGTGTAACCATCGGGTTTGTAAAAGTAACCTCTAAAATCGCCTTTAAACGAGTTGCGTTGTACTTGGCTGTTCCAGTTTTCAATTGCTGTTTTCGACGGTTGAAGTAAATATTGACCGCCTTGTTTTGCAAACAAATCGATAAACGGGCTGGGTTCGTTCAGTTGGTCGTAGTACATTACCCAAAGCCACTCGTTAAAATAGTTGCCTGTTTCGATATCGATGAACATGAAAGGCCAATTGTTCCGAATGCTAAAGCGGTCGTTTTCGTAATAACGGCTGTAGCCACTGTTGTAACGGCTGCTCGAAGCCGATAAGGTAGCTGAAGCATCGAACGGGATTTTGTAACGATCGTAAGGGTTGTTGATGTCCTCGGTTGTACTTCGTTCCATTATATTTTTAAACTGACTGGCAGCCATGTAATAATCGCCTTTCCACAGGTAAAGCTCACCGGTTAAATAGGTCTTGTCGATGTACATGTACGAACTGTTAAATGTTGAAATGGTTGTGGCGAGGCTTTCGTCGGTTATGCGCCCAGTGTAAGGCAAGTTTAGCATTGTATTCAGCAAGGTGTCAACCATAACCTCAAGCGAAAGGTAGGGTGTGTTTTCAATTGCCGATAATTTAATGGTTTCAATATTGTCGAGCGGTGTGGTGAAGTAGGGAACACCCCCTTTTTCGGTATTCGAAAAATGAAGCGATACTTGCAAATATGCCCATGTACGAACCGCTATAACTTCGGAATACAAAAGATTGAAATCTTCGCGGTTAAGCTTATTCTCGTCGTTCATCTTAATAAAATTTACGGCAGCATCGTTACATGAGTTTATAAGGCTGAAAAATTTTATTGGGTTTGCCCATTGGTTGCCTTCCGATATTTGGGCGTGCCACGAAAGCTCGCGCAAATCTTGGTCTGCATTTGCCGTTACATCCATTAAATCGGCGCGTAGCTCGTTAAGTACAAGGTATTGCGGAGCACAATCCATAAGCTTGCCATATACACCTCGTAATGTTGTATGGGCATCGTCGAGGTTACGGTAAACTTTGTTTGGGGTTAGCGCATCATCAGCTTCGGGATTCATTAAGTTGGTGCACGATGTGCTTATTAATGCTCCCAAAACGATGCAGGCAAAAATTCTTATTGTGTTACGATATATTTTCATTTGTATGTATTTTTTCATCTGTTTGAAAATTTCAATTTGCCATGTAAACTATAAGCCAAGTTTTATGCCCAACAGTACCATTTTATTTTGAGGTACCATGCCCAAATCGATACCTTGCATCAATGCTGTTCCATCGATACTGAACTCAGGGTCGAGACCTTTGTAGCGGGTAAATGTGAACAGGTTAACACCGGTAGCATATAGCTCGGCATGTTTAATGAAATTGGTATTGAACGGAATATAATAGCTCAATGTTATGTTTTTCAAGCGGGCATACGATCCGTCTTCAATCCATCGGTCCGAAAAGCGGGAATTGCCCATTGGGTCGCCGTAAACTGCACGTGGTATTTCGGTTTCTTGCCCTTGGTACCTCCAACGGTTAATTACTGCCTGTGTCTGGTTATTGGTTGTGTTCATGTTTTCGAGCGAGTAGCGCATGTAATTGAAAACTTCGGCACCATAGCTAAATGCAAGCGAGGCATCGAGAGTTATGTTCTTTAGAGTCATGCGGGTATAAACTTCGCCCATAAAATCGGGTGTTGGGTTACCAATCACCTGCATGTCTTTTTCGTCAATAATGCCATCGGGGTTATGATCTACAAAAATTACATCGCCGGCAGCAAAAGGCAACAACTGTTCGTTGTTCATGTGATTTAGCAGGCCTGCCTGCTCGGCTTGTTCGCTACTGGCGTAAACACCTGCTGTTTTATAGCCGTAAAACTGTCCAATTGGGCTGTCAACCTCGGTTAATATATTGGCGCCAAAAAAGCTGGTGTAGCGACTATTGTTGTAAAGTTCGGTAATTGTGGTAGTGAATTTCGAATATACCAAGCCCAGATCCCATTTGAACGAGGTGCTGTTTACAATACGGTTGTTCATGCTTATATCGAAACCTTTTGTTGTAAGCGAGCCATAGTTGCCATAATAACCTTCGAAACCCGAATAGCTTGTTGTTGGTAAAAAGTCGAAAAGGTTAGTTGTATTGTTGCTATAAACATCGGCACTTATGGTAATGCGTTCTTTCAGAATTGCCATATCGAGACCGATGTTAAATTTTGTTGTTTTTTCAGGTCCTAGCTCGGGGTTCCAAATTGCGCCTAAAACAGTTCCCTGGTAACCCAAAAATGTTTCCGATGAATAATATTTGTGTGCAGTATAGTTACCAATGTCGTCGTTACCGGTAAGGCCATAGCTTGCCCTAATTTTGAGCACATCAATTGCATTAATATTGGTCATGAAATTCTCGCTGGAAACTAACCAAGCAGCAGCAAGCGACGGATAGAAGATAAACGGTGTATCAAAAAGTTTGAGGCCTTTAACTTTGTCGCCGTAACGCGATGACCCATCGAGTGACATGTTTAGAGTTAATAAGTATTTTTGCTGAAAAGCATAATCGGCACTTAAATAATAACTTAGGCTTGACCATTGTCCAATAAAACCACCTTTTTGTCTGAGCAAGTAGTTTCCGCTTCCTAACGACTGAATTTGGTCGTTGGCCGAGTTGTAATCGGCAGCCCAGTCCTCTTCAAGGTCGTTGATGTTTAGCCTGGCACCTGCCAGAACATCGAGCCGGTGGTTCGAACCAAAGTTGTTGCTGTATTTAATGCGTGTGTCGTTATTTACAGCAAAATGCCGAATTACCCTCGTTTTTAGTTGGTTGGTTATTTCGCCATATTCAACCGAATCGGGTACAACTCCCAATTGTGGCACGAAAATACGCTGGCGGTCTTTGTCGAACGACAAACCAATGAGGCTGCTGGCAGTTATTTTGTCCGAAATTTTCCAGTTAAAGTTGAACGACCCAAATAAGCGGTAACTGATGTCTTCCTGTGTCATGTTGTTGATGAGCGCCACAGGGTTGCTAAGGTTTAAGAAATCGTAATTGCTTAAAACAGGGCTAACTGTTCCGTTTTCATCTTGTTCGTATTCGAGCAAAAATGGCGCTTTGATGCGCGATATATAAACCGGGTCGTAATAAATGTTTGCGCCTGCCCCACCAATATCTTTCTTCATGTAATTGAAACTGATGTTAGAGTTGAGGGTTACCTTGGTCGAAAAATTTATGTCGGAGTTAAACCTGAAGTTGAAGCGTGAATTCCCCGATTCTTTAACCGTTCCGTTTTGTTGCATAAAGCCTACCGAAAGGGCATAAAGTGCAATATCGTCGCCACCTTTAATCTTGATATTGTAATTGGTTGAGTAATTGTTTTCGTAAACCTTTTGGTGCCAGTTGTTATTGTTGTGGTACGTATAATATTGATCCGTAGTGTTGTCGGTATTTAAGAAATCCATTTTTGAAACAACATCGAGACCGTATTTTTGCACCATCAGTTCGTTCAGATAGGTGCGATAATCTTCGCTACCCAGCATAGGTAGTGGTTCGGGTGCAATTTCGAGGTTGCCGTTTACTGTAAGTTCTATTGATGTAGCTTGTTTTGTTGAATGGCTGGTTCTGATAAATATTACTCCATTTGAAGCTTTTGCTCCATATATTGAAGCCGCATCGCGAACAACGGTTACATTTTCGATATCGAGCACATTGATTCCGGCAAGAGCATTGGCGTAATAACCTCCAATTAGCGAATTACCGTAGTTGTTGTAGTCGAAAATCATACCATCAACAATAATTAGTGGTTGGTTATTGAGGTACAACGATGAATAACCCCTCAGGAATAAATTTGACCCCATGCCTTTTATGCCATTGCGCGAGCGTGCATCGAGCCCTGCAATGCGGCCATCGAAACCTGCTTCGGCCGATCCAATGTTCATTTTCGATGCACTGGTGTGTTTGCTTGGGTTTACAGTTGCTATCGATTGGGTGGTAAACATTTTTTCTTTATGGTCGAAAGCGTTATAGGTTTTTTCATGCAATGAATACATGTTATCGTATTGCAGGTAAAC
>DAOSWJ010000060.1:0-8879 GCA_035380005.1 Prolixibacteraceae bacterium
TTTTTTTTGGCATAAATTGACTATTTTTTGTATTTTCATTATGTAAATATTATTCTTGTCACTGTAATGTATTGAATTATATCAAAAATTTTTAAATGCAATTTAGATGAAATTATTACTTGTACTATTGGTTGCAACTACGATCTTTTTTAATGAAGTTGCTTTCGCTCAGGAGTTTGTTACAAATTACGACGAAGCACTTGTGCCTCTTTACAAATTGCCAATTTTATTGCAGTTTAATAATGGAGAACCTGTTTTATCAATTGACGATTGGAGCAAACAACGAAACGCTTTGATATTAGACTTTGAAAAGCAAATGTATGGAACTGTTCTGCAACACAGTATTGACATGCAAGTTGTTGAAATTGTTGAGCATAACAATGCGCTTGATGGTTTGGCTTTACAAAAACAAATAAGCCTTCAACTAAAGCAAAATGATCAATCAATTATTTTAAATATTCTAATGCTTTTGCCAAAAACCAATAACAAAGTTCCTGTTTTTTTGGGTTATAATTTTTACGGAAATCAAACAACTACTAGCGATACAAGCATTTTTATTACCAATAATTGGGTGATGAATAACCCCAATTTGGGAATTACCAACAATAAAGCGGGTTCTGTTTCGCGGGGCAAGTTGGCTTACCGATGGCCTTTTTACGAAGCAATTCAGCGGGGTTATGGAATGGTAACTTTGTACTATGGCGATGTTGACCCCGATTTCAACGATGGTTTTAAAAATGGTATACATGCCCTGTTCAGTAATGAGCGCGACAGTGCATCGTGGGGAAGCATTGCAGCATGGGCCATGGGCTTAAGCCTAGTAATGGATTATTTGGAGGATGACGTAAATGTTGATGCTAACAAAGTTGCTGTTTTTGGTCATTCGCGCTTAGGCAAAGCAGCTCTGTGGGCTGGTGCCCTTGATCAGCGCTTTGCAATGGTTATTTCGAACAGTTCGGGTTGTGGTGGTGCTGCTATTTCGCGCAGGCAATATGGCGAAACGCTTGCCCGTATCAATACACGATTTCCGCATTGGTTTGCCGATAACTTTAAAAAGTACAACAATAACGAAAATGCTTTGCCCTTCGATCAACATCAGTTGTTGGCCTTAATAGCTCCGCGCCCGCTTTATGTTGCCAGCGCTGTTGACGATAGGTGGGCCGATCCCAAAGGTGAGTTTTTATCGGCTGTTGCTGCTTCCGAAGTTTATCGTTTGTACGGTTTACATGGTTTGCCGGTAACCGAAATGCCAAATGTTCATAACCCTTCAATGGGAACAATTGCATATCACATTCGCGAGGGCAAACACGATATTCTATGGTACGATTGGCAACAGTATTTAAACTTTGCCGACATGCATTTTCGATAAATTATTATTGTAGCTATTTAATGTTTAGTTTTTTCGAAATGTTTTTTGGTAGAGCATCTTTGTGTAGCATGATATCGATTGTGCGTAATGCAACATACGATTTTGATGCGTAAAAATAACCTTCGTACTGGTTGTAGTCGCCCCACGAATTTTTAACCTTATAATATATTGTACCATTTTGGTCTTTGGCAGTACCAATTATATGCATGCCATGGTCGTCGGTCGATGTGTAATTGTCGAAATCGATTTGGCGGTCAACTTGTGTAATCGTCTTTTCTTTTCCCGGTTTTTCGAATTTGTAAAGCTCGTTTTGTTTTTCATCGTCCGAAAGGCTTTCCCAGCGCGATATTTCACTGCCGTTCATTTCGGTAATATCGGCATCGGGAATTACTGCAATACCTTTCGATTTCGATGCAAAGCCTTTATCGCTTACATCGGCACCCCATGCAATTGTGTAACCATTTTCGAGCGCATAATCAATAATGGTAATTAATTCGTCAAGTGGTACGTTGTAAATTTCGTCCCAAAGCCAGTTGTCGGGAATTTCGATTATAAATTTCTCGTAGAACGGATGATGGGTGAATGAACCTATTTCGATGTAATCGTCGGCATTGAGTCCCATGTAATCGGTAACGAACGATTGCGGTGTGTATGTTTTACCTTCGTATTCGAAATTTTCGGGCAACTCGCCCAAATAATTGTTGAGTATGTCGGTAAAAGCATTGTGCCAAACGGGTGTTAATTTGCGGTTTTTGTTTTTTACAATGGCATCAACAAATGCTTTCAGCACTTCGTCCATTTCGCCGTGCACAGGTAATTTTTCATCGATGGTTAGCCCGCTGTAAACTTCTTCGGGTACCATGCCAAAATTTTTCATCACCCAAGTAGCATCGTGAAAAGCACCTCCGGGACCAAAATTGGTGTTGCCGTGCATGCGAACATATTTATTTGCTTTTTCGGCATAAGTGTTCCAAACAATGTACATTTCCGATAGGTTTACCTCAGGTTTGCCTTTGCGCAACATTTCCGATTCGAGAAACGATGTGCTTGAAAACGACCAGCAGGTTCCCGAGCGGTGTTGGTCTTCAACTGGGCGCGCTTTGAGTTCAATTACCGGGGTGAACTCATAACCATAAATGGTGTCGGTTGTTTGTGCGAAAAGAGTGCTTGATATAATCAATAACACAGCAGCAATAAATGTTCTGATCTTCATTTTATATTACGATTGAGTTTTGTTAATCTTAAATCCAAGCGTAAAAATAAACTTTTGATTAAAATTTCAAAGTGCTATTTGTCACTTCGGAAATTTTTTAGTTCGGCATGTCTGGGGCAGTTTGTTAAATGGTCGTTTACCATGCCCGTAGCTTGCATGTGTGCATATACAATTGTTGGCCCCATAAAAGTAAAGCCCCGCTTTTTAAGGTCTTTCGAAATTTGTACCGATAGCTCGGTTTGTGCAGGTATTTCGGCCATTGAGGCAAAATGATTCACTATTGGCTTACCGTCAACAAAGTCCCAAATATAATTGTCGAAGCTGCCAAAATCTTGTTGTATTTTCAGAAAGGCTTTGGCGTTGCCTATGGCCGATTCAATTTTGCGCCGGTTGCGGATGATGCCTTCAAATTGCATCAATTCTTCAACATTTTTAGAATCGAACTTTGCTACTTTTTCGGGGTCGAAGTTTGCAAAAGCTTTGCGGTAACCTTCGCGGCGCTTTAAAATGGTAATCCAACTCAAGCCGGCTTGTGCGCCTTCGAGGGTAATGAATTCGAACCATTTACTGTCGTCGTGAACTGGTACACCCCATTCTTCGTCGTGGTATTTCAGGTAAATATCGGAGCCAAGGCACCAAGGGCAAGATGTTTTATTCATGGTAATTAGATTATTCAAAAAACAATTCTTCTTTTATCCGTTTAACCCTGTTTTCGGCATAACTAACGTCGGGAGTTGATTTGCCCTGACTTGCCTGTAAAAATTGTTGGTAATAGGTTAGGGCAACAGTTTGGTTGCGGTTATATTCTTCGTGAGTAATGGCAATGTCGTAAAGTACTTGCACGTTTTCAGCATCGTATTCAAGAACTGTTTGATAAGCCTCAAGTGCTTCGGGGTACATGCGCTTGGCACTATAAGCACGTCCTAGGTGATGATAAAAATCGGAGGTAAAAGGAGGCATACTTAACATACCTACTGCATATTCTAATAGTTCAAGCGCCCGATCGATATTGCCTAATTTCCGGTACGAGAGGCCAGCATAGAATGGAACCATCGGATCGTCAGCAAGTTCGGTAATCAGCGAGTCGAGAACTTGGGCTGCAAAATGCTGGTTTCCGGTGAAATATTCGCAAATGGCCAAGTTTTTCAGATGAAATGGATCGCTGAATCCATTTATGCGGTTTAAGGTGCGGTAAAGTTTTACAGCAGTATAGTAATTGTGATAAATGGTAAAATGAATATGACCTGCACGGCTAAGTGCGGGTGTGTAAAGCGAATCGTTCTGAAGTATTTGGTCAATAATAGCCAATGTTTCAATATTGCCGCCTACCCGAAAGAATGCATCGGCAACTACCATTTGTATTTCTTTATCGTTATCAATAAAATTGGGTTCGGCTTCGTAGGTTTTAATAATTTCGAGGTAGTTGCGTTGTTTATGCATGGCAATCATCAATCGCCTGTAGAAAAATGGATTATGATTGTTTTTATCAAGCAGCGATCGGTAAATGGTTTCAGCTTCGGCATAACGGTTCATATCGGAAAGCAAGGTGGCCTTTTTGCCCAAAATACGAATGTTGAGCGAGTCGGTTTGCAAAATCTGATTGTAGGCATTCAGCGCATTTTCTTTGTATCCCAAATTAATCGATGCATCGGCTAAACCTTCCCATGCATTCATGTTCTGCAGATTTGCCTGAGCGGCAGCCTTGTAGCAATCGATGGCTTTTGTGTAATCAAACAGAGCCGTATGGCATTGTGCTGCCAGCAGGAGTTCGTTATCGTTTAGTGTACGTTGTTGCTCAGCCGATTCAATTAACTGCAAGGCTTTTTCATAATTGCCTTTAATAAAAGCTGTTTCGATTTTATTTTGGGCAATCAAGTTTAGCATAAAACTAACAATCAGAATTGCCGTAGCGATGATTTGCTTAAACATGGTTTTGGGCTTTTTTAAAACCCCGGAACCAAACCTTTATGAATTAAAATGATATGATTCCGGGGCAATAATAAATTTAATGTATGGGATTATTGCAATTGGAAATTAACAGGAATTGTATAGGCAACCGCTACGTTTTGTCCGCGTTGTTTGCCCGGTTGCCATTTAGGCATGGTGTTAACAACCCTCAACGCTTCTGCATCGAGGCTGGGGTCAACTCCCCGAACAACTTTTGCCCGGCCGCAAGTTCCGTCTTTTTCAACTACAAATTGAATGTAAACCCTACCTTGAATGCCATTTTCGCTGGCTGCTTCCGGGTATTTGATATTGTCGGCCAAAAATTGGCGCAAAGCAGCTTCTCCACCCTCGTATTCGGGCATTTCTTCAACAATAATGAATACATCTTCACCGAGATCATTCTCCATTTTTTGCATTACGCCCGGGTTGTTAATTTTAATATCTGATGGCTTAAGTTCAAGCTTTTTCATTATGTCCACCTGTGCTTTATTTTGCATATCGAAAAGCATAATGTAGCTGCCATCTTTAATTTTCTTGCTCAGTTCGGGATAGGCAGTAACTACTTCAAGCTTATCTACTTCGTCGGAAATTATGTAGTTAATATTCATTGCATCTACCTCGTCGATGCTTACTACTTTGCCATCGTAAATGTATTGGATACCTTCGCTGGTCGAAATTACTTCTGAATCTTCGCAAGCGAACATCAGTGTTAATGCAATGGCCGAAATAACACCTAAAGTGTATTTTAAAAAGCCAAATTTTCGGTTATTATTTTTAGTCATCATTTTAAATCGTTTTTTTACGGTTTTTACATTGAAAAAATTGCTGGTTATTACCGGGTGGCCGCCAATGGCCTGGCTCAGGAGCAGTTTTTTATACTGTCCGTTCGAGATCAATCCTTTGGCCAATACATCGGTATCGGCCAAAAATTCGTGATTTTCGCGCACCAGTCGGCGCAACACCCAGTAAAACGGATTGAACCACTGAAAAACCATCATAAAATCGATAAAAAGTACATCGAATGAGTGGCCTTGTTTAACATGGGCAATCTCGTGATGTACCATGGTTTTCCAGTTTTCTTGTTCCGTTAGTTCACGGGCAATAAAAATATAATTGAAGAAGGAATAAGGCGAAATGGCTTTGGACGAAATAACCAAATTTACACCCTTAAGCTTGAAAATACGGTTGCTCGAAGCCACTCTGAAAAGTTGAAAAACGCTTGCTGCAATTATGAAAAGTGCGGCAAAAGCACCTAAACGGTAAACCATCATCGAGTAGTCGAACGAGAACAACGCGTTGCTCATTTTCGAAGGCAGGTTCGATGCATAAATTGTTACTGTTTCGATTAAATTGATTCCTGCAAGGCCTGTAAGTCCATCGTCGGTAAGTTGAGGTGTTGCTTCGTTGGCAATACTATTAATTTTTATCGACATAAACGGCAACAATGTTGAAAACAACAGTGAGAACAGTAAGTAGAAACGAGTGGCTTTGAAACGGGTTTCGCCACGCAGGATGAACCAATAAACAATGGTGAAAACACCAAGGCTCAATCCGGCTTCGATGATGTAGTTTACAAATGGGTTCATTTTTCTTCGTTTTCGATTTCGTTTTTAACTTCTTGCATCAGCTCTTCAATTTCGTTTACCGACATGTTGTCTTCTTTGGCAAAAAACGACACCATTTCTTTGAACGAGTTTTCGAAATAGTTACCTAAAAAGTTTTTCAAAAATTTTCGGGTGTAATCTTTTTTCGAAATTAAAGGGAAATACTGATGGGTTTTCCCAAAAGCTTTGTGATCGACAAATCCTTTTTTCTCCAAAATGCGGATAATGGTCGATACTGTGTTGTATGCCGGTTTTGGTTCGGGCATTTGTTCAACTAAATCGTTAACGAATGCTTCTTCCAGTTTCCACAGTATTTGCATCACTTGCTCTTCGGCTTTGGTTAATTCCTTCATAATTAAATTTTATTGTCACAATAATTGTTCCTAAAAATACTTCATGCATGATGAGACAAACGTACAACTAATAGTTTAGTTATGCAACTATATTTTTAGTTTTTTTAAATTTTGGTCTATTTTTGACAAAAAAGTACCTTTTATTTTATAAAATAGTCGATATTAAAATTGCTTTTTGGATTATCATTGTAATCGCTAGTTTTTAATAATTACTTAGATTTAACTATTAACCTTATACAGCATAATTATGAGTAAAAAAGTATTATTTCTGGTGTTCTTAACAATAATAATGAGTCAAGTATATTCACAAAGTGCTTCGTTCCATTTTAATACAATTGGCTATTTGCCAAAACAGGAAAAAATAGCTAGTATTTCAGTACCTTTTGAGAAATTTGAAGTGGTTAACCTGCAAACAATGAAAACGGTTTTTAAGGGAGAAGCACAAGGACCGTTCGAACAAGATAATTTCGATTCAAAAGTATGGCTTGCCGATTTTTCGAAGCTTAAAAAAGCCGGAAGCTACCAAATTAGGCTCGATAATGGACAAGTATCGCCAAGCTTTGTTGTGTCGGATGATGTTTATAACCATGCTTTTACAACATCGATGCGTGCTTTTTATTTGTGGCGTTGCGGAACAGAAGTGTCGGGCGAATACAATGATATAACTTTTAAACACGATGTTTGCCATGTTAACGATGGTTATCTCGACTATCTTGGACAGCCCGGTGTTCAGAAAGATGGAACAGGTGGTTGGCACGATGCCGGCGACCATGGCAAGTATGTTGTAAATGCTTCAATAACTGTTGGTTTAATGTTTTATGCCTGGGAGCATTTTAACGATAAGCTGAAAGCTTGGGATTTCGACTTGCCCGAAACTGCACCCGGTTTTCCTCAGTATTTGAAAGAATTAAAGTGGGAAACCGACTGGTTGTTAAAAATGCAATATCCCGATGGATCGGGGAGGGTTTCACATAAACTTACCCGAACTGGTTTTTCGGGAATGATAATGCCCGAAGACGATGACGAAAAACGATATTTTACCGAGTGGAGCTCGGCCGCTACGGCAGGTTTTGTGGGAATGATGGCGCAGGCTGCCCGTTATTTCGAACCTTACGATAACGCGTATGCGCAAAAATGCCTCGATGCAGCAAAATTAAGCTACAAGTTTTTGGCCGAAAATCCCGAACACAAACGATTCAATCAGGGCGATTTTCGTACCGGTGGCTACCAAAGTAACGATGCCGACGACCGCCTTTGGGCTGCTGCCGAAATGTGGGAAACTACCGGCGATGCTGTTTATTTGAACGATTTTGAAGCACGTATGAAAGATATTGATGTTAAAGTTGATGAAAATTGGGACTGGGGCAATATTAAAAATATGGGCGTGTTTACCTATGTATTATCGAAACGCGAAGGCCGTAATGCTCAGCTTCTTGAACAATTAAAAACCGATATTATTAATGTGGCCGATGCCATTGTGGCAAAGTCAAACGATGATATTTACCGTCGTCCGTTGGGAAAAACATTTTACTGGGGCTGTAACGGAACGGTTGCCCGTCAGGTGCTTAACCTGCAAGTTGCTAACATGCTCAGCCCTAAACGCGAATACAAGCAAACAGCTTTAAATGCCATTCACCATTTGTTTGGCAGTAACAGCTATGCTCGCTCGTTTGTTACCGGCATAGGCCATAACCCGCCAATGTTCCCGCACGACAGGCGTTCGAGTGCCGATGGTATAGAAGCACCTTGGCCGGGGTACATTGTCGGTGGTGGCACCAAAGCAACCGATTGGGTCGATGTTGAAGCAAGTTATTCAACTAACGAAGTAGCTATAAACTGGCAGGCTGCTTTGGTTTATGCTTTGGCCGGTTTTATTCAATAAGTTAAAAAACGATACAACTAATATTTAAATTTATTAAGCTATGAAAGTTTCAATTAAAATTCTGTCCCTTACAGTACTGGTTTTGTTTGCTAATACTGTTCTTGGCCAGTTACAAGGAATAGGTACTTTAAACGAACCCATTGACATTAGCTCCGATTTTGCCAGCTATACCAATACTTATTATCTGGCAAACCAATTAAAAAGTTTCGATCCTGCTACTGCAAGTGGAACTGTTGAATACAAACGTTACGAATATTCTACACGGCAGGCATTTAATAACATGCTTTCGTCGATAACTGCTGTAAATGCGAATGAATTTCCCGGAATAGAGTACGAAGCATCGCCCAATTTGCCTTTTAGCATTCAGTTTGTTTCGCCGCGTGCTTTTCGTATTGTTATGAACAGTGGCCCCGATTATACAACAGACGAGCCTTCGCTGATGTTGGTTGATGGCAAAGCCCCGGTCGATAACTCATGGAAATATTCGGCTGTTGAAGGTGGACATAAATAT
>DAOSWJ010000060.1:8979-12767 GCA_035380005.1 Prolixibacteraceae bacterium
GAGTCGTTTACCAATTTCGATAAAAGAGGAACCAGAGTTGTGCTATTTACCGACGATGCCAATGGTGTACAAAACGAAACCATGTATAAACCCATTCCTTTTTACATGAGTAGTCGCGGATATGGTGTGTTTATGCATACTTCAACACCCATTACCTGCGATTTTGGAAAGTACTTTAGTAATGTGCAACAATTGATGATAGGTGACGAAACGCTCGATTTGTTCTTCTTCATTGGCGAGCCCAAAGAAATACTTGACGAATATACCAACCTTACCGGAAAACCGAGTATGCCACCATTGTGGTCGTTTGGTTTTTGGATGAGCCGTATTACTTATTTTTCGGAAGAAGATGGCCGTAATGTTGCCAAAAAACTACGCGAAAACAAAATTCCAAGCGATGTTATCCACTTCGATACAGGTTGGTTTGAAACCGATTGGCGTTGCGATTATCAGTTTTCGGAAAGCCGTTTCGACGATCCTGAACAAATGATAAAAGATTTCAGAAAAGATGGTTTTGAAACTTGTTTGTGGCAATTACCCTATTTTGTTCCCAAAAATAGTTTATTCAACGAGATTGTTGAAAAAGGTTTGCACGTGAAAAGCTTTAAGGGAAATGTGCCCTATGAAGATGCAGTGCTCGATTTTTCGAACCCCGAAACAGTTGAGTGGTATCAGCAAAAAATTGCCGGATTGCTTAAACTTGGCGTTGGTGTTATTAAAGTCGATTTTGGAGAAGCAGCCCCAATTAACGGAATTTATGCATCGGGGCGTACAGGCTTTTACGAGCACAATCTTTATCCTTTGCGTTACAATAAAGCTGTTGCCGAAATTACGAAACAGGTAACAGGCGAAACCATTATCTGGGCACGAAGCACTTGGGCCGGTAGCCAGCGTTATCCTCTGCATTGGGGGGGCGATGCTGCTTCAACCAATTCGGCAATGGCTGCTACTTTGCGTGGCGGTTTATCAATCGGCCTTTCGGGCTTTTCTTTTTGGAGCCACGATATTGGCGGTTTTGTTGAGTCTGCTTCTGAGGATCTTTATTTACGTTGGACACCATTTGGCATGTTGTCGTCGCATACCCGTAGCCATGGCGAACCCCCAACCGAACCTTGGGAATACAGTGAATCGTTCATGAACGGTTTTCGCAATGCTGCAAATTTGCGTTACCAACTTATGCCATATATTTATGCGCAATCGAAACATTCAGCCGAAAATGGCTTGCCCATGATGCGTGCTTTGTTCATTGAATATCCCGATGATCCGGGCGCTTGGTTGGTTGACGATGCTTATTTGTTTGGACAAGATATTCTGGTTGCTCCTTTGTTCGAAAATGTTACTTCGCGTAATGTGTATTTGCCCGGAAATGGGAAATGGATCGATTACCAGACAGGAAAAACTTACAATGCCGGGTGGAACAAAATTGAAGCAGGCAAAATACCTGTAATAATGCTAGTGCGCGATGGTGCTGCTATTCCTCATGTTAAGCTTGCTCAATCAACCAAGTTTATCGACTGGAGCAATATTGAACTGCGTGTTTTTGGAAGCGAAAAGGCCAAAGCTTATGTATGCTTGCCAAGCGATCAGGTATTGCATCAAGTTGAAATTTCTGGCGGAAAGGTGCTTGACAATCCTTTTGACGGAACAACAAAACTGAAAGTTACAAAGTAAGATAATTACAATATTTTTTTTCAAAGTAGATAATTAGTTAGCATTTTTAAAAAGCTCTGCCTTTGTTGGTGGGGCTTTTTTTAATTATATGCCTGGAGTTAACTGGGATAAGACACCCAAGAATTATTATACCTCCATGTTCCCGACTATATAAAAATGTACTTGAATTATATTTTGGTTGTTTAAGTTAAAAAATAGTTGATTTTCAATGTTAAACAGTTTGTGTTTTTTTGATGTGTGGTGGATTGGTTAGTTTTGCAAGCGGAAAAGTTAAGCTTGATAAGCCAAATATCAGTTAAAATAGAAAATTTATGGAACGATTAATTTCGATGCTAATTATTGTAGCCATTACCTATATAATTGGCCGTGTAATTCTGAAAGTCATCTTTCGGTCATCAATCATGTTTACCATGTCGCATTTAATTTTGATACTAATTATGCTTGTTAGTGTCGATATGTCGTTAGTAGGTCAGTTAGGACAAAAACATGTGATATGGGCTGTGCCTTTAAATTTTGCAGTAGGTACTTACATATTCTTGTTAATAAGGCGCAAAATTGCAAAACCATTGCAAAAAGCCATCGGGCAGGTAAATGAACTTTCAACAGGTAATCTAAAGCTCGATATTGAACATACCAATGTGAAAAACGAAATTGGCATTTTGAATAATTCATTGGCCAATTTAGTTGAAAAATTAAATGGAATTATTAGTGAAATTCAGGTAAGTGCAAATAATTTAAATAGTAACAGTATGCATTTGAGTTCCATATCCGAAGAGCTGTCGCAAGGTGCATCTGAACAAGCATCGAATATTGAAGAAGTATCATCTACATTTGAAGAAATAACAGCAGTAATCGATCAAAACATCGACAAAGCAAAAGAAACCGGAAATGTTTCACTTGCTGTTAAAAATGGCGTAATGGGCATGATTGATGGCCTTAAAAATGCTGTAAACACATACAATGAAATTTCGAATTACATTGCCGGAGTTAACGATATTTCTTTTCAAATAAACATTCTTTCATTAAATGCTGCAGTTGAAGCTGCCCGTGCAGGCGAATTTGGAAAAGGTTTTTCGGTTGTAGCTGCCGAAGTTCGTAAGTTAGCCGATGCAAGTAAAGTTTTGGCCCAGAATGTAAGTCAGCTTTCAATACAAAACCAAAAAGAAGCAGCCGGTGCCAACGATTCAATGAGTAAACTGATTCCTGAAATTGAGCTTTCAAATACCTATGTTCAGGAATTTATTAGATCGAATATTGAGCAGGGAAGTAGTGTTTTACAAGTAAATAATGCCATTCAGCAAATGAATTCTGTTACACAGCAAAACGCTTCAGCATCGGAGGAAATGGCTGCAAATGCTGAGGAAATGGCTGCCCAAGCAGAAAGCCTTAACGAGTTGATTAAGTTTTTTAAATTATGATTCTTAATTTCGGTTAATTATTTCTTAACACTTGCATTTAATTTGAATTTTGTTTGATAAAAAAACACCCTTAACAAAAAAAGTTTTGTTCATTTGTACTTCATGTTAACAAATAATATCCATATCGTCGTTATTGCAGCAGCAGCCATTGCAGGTTTCTGTTAACGGGGAAGGTTTGGATTTAAATAATATAGTAGCCATTCTCTTCCGGGGGAATGGCTTTTTTAATGCAAAAAAATATGAACAATACACTTCAAATAAATAACTCGAATATTGTTGCCTTATTGGTAGCAGCAGTCGCAGCCATTATTATCCGTGTGCCTTTGGTTACATAGGATCGGGATGCTACTGCGCAAAAAAAAGCCCTTTTCGATGTAACTGTCGGAAAGGGCTTTTTTCTTTTCATCGCAAGCATAATTATTTCAATAAATATAAACCATTAAATCAATTAAAAATGAAACAAACACACGAACAAAAGTTTTCCGAAAACTTTAAGCAAATTCCAAAGTCGTTTATACGCGAAATTTTGAATGTAGCAGGTCGCGAAAATATGATTTCGTTTGCCGGAGGCCTACCAAACCCCGAGTTCTTTCCTGTTGAGGCCTTAAGTAAATCAGCTTCTGAGGTTTTTACACGTTACGGGGCCGAAGTGTTACAATATGCAGGTTCGCAAGGTTATTTGCCTTTACGTAAATGGAT
>DAOSWJ010000061.1:0-12741 GCA_035380005.1 Prolixibacteraceae bacterium
ATTTTTTCACACGAATAAAAAATGCTTAAAGCTATAACCCAAAAAAATACGATTCTTTTCATTTTAAAACTGTTATTTCATCCTCAACATCTGAAAAATTGCCTTCACTATCGCTAACCGAAAATTGAAAATGATATTGGCCGGGCATTGCACTATCGGGAATAGATATATGCTTGTGAAATTCAACATTCTTTAAGCCCGAAAACTCACTGTAAATTGAATCGAACGACCATGTACTATTATTATTTAAGGCCAGCGATTTGTCACTTTCTTCAGCATGAATTTCAACCCGCAACCAATCAATTCGGTTAATGGCCAACACTTCAATATCGATATGCAAATCATTACCAATTTGAACTGTTTTTGAGTTTTCGGCTCCTAATTCATGCAAATGTAGCTCAGGACGCTGATTTTTTTGATTGTTACAGGCCATTAGGGCAAAAACCAACATCAATGTAAAATATACTTTTCCATTCATATTTTTAATTTCTTATAGGTATTGATAAACTAATAATAAAATTCCGACCCGGTTCGGGCACATTAATCAAACGATAGAAACTGGTATGTTTGAAATATTTAATATCGAACATATTCTGAACCTGAAAGACCAAGCTAACTGCATTTGGTTTTTGAGTAATATTTGCTCCAATGGAAAGATTAACAAGCTGATAACCCGGTGTTTTTTCCTCGGGAGGCACTACTCTGTTTTGCTTTGCAACCAAATTTAAATCGGCCGAAAAATAAGGCAAATATAACACCCATAGTTTTTGAAGATTGTACTTAACATTTAACAAAACCGATGCAGGTGGCGAATATGGAAGAGAAAAGCCTTTTTTATTGCCCGAGGTTTGTACTGCATATAAATAATTGCCAATTAGGCCAAATTGGAATGTTTTTACGGGTTGTAAGTGTGCATGAACTTCGCCTCCATAGCGCAAAACCGCATTTTGTGTATATTCAAAAACCTGATGGCCGTTACCGTACAAACGATCGTGCAAATGAGTGGGATTCAAATAAATATAATTTGGAGAAAAACTCACAAAAGGAGTAATTTCAAATGCAAACAAACTACTGTGCCACTCAGCTCCAAAATCGATTTGATAACTAATTTCGGGAGCTAAGCTTTGATTTCCTCTTTCGAAACTAAACCGATGGTAATTGATACCATTTGCTGCCAGTTCGTTGGCAAGGGGCATTCTGAAACTTTTACCAATGTTAGCTTTCAATTTTAAATAATCGAATTGATGATTGATACCTGCGGACCAAGTGAGACTAGTAAAAGAGCGATCGAGCTGAACGGCTCGTTGTAAGTTTATCCACAATGTATCGGTATTGTTTAAAACTGGCGACTTGAACCAATCGTAATAATCATCAATATTTATTCGGCCATAATCGGCTCTAAGGCCAGCATGCAGCAAGGTTTTTTCAAACAAATTATACTTAAAATAGGTATATGCACCCATATTAATCTGTTCATATTCAGGAATAATAAAACCTCTGCCATCGATACGGTTCATTTGATATTCGTTGCTTAGGCCTGCATACAAAATACTTTTGGGAGTAATGTTGGTTTTCAGGTTAATGTTACCTGTTAAAATATTTTTTCGGAAAGCCCTCTCAAGTTCAGATGAGAAAGGCATATTATTGGGGAATATTGCAGGCATAAAGCCATGGTTCACATATTGGCTCCATTCTTGCCTGTAATTTTGCTGAAAAGCCAACTCAAAATCCCAATCATATTTATTTGTTCTGACTTCGTTTAGGCTGATGACTTTAATGTGGCTAACCGTTTGATATGGATACTGAAAATCGCGATTGCTCATATCGTGCAACAAAGCATCAACCATACGTGGCTCGAGCCCATGTGCATTTGCAAAAAAACCATTTTTACTTCCTACTATGCTCGTAATCAGTTTCGAAGAAACTTTTTTACCATCGAAACCTAAAGTAACATGAAAATTATTTTCTTTCCCGGCAGTATTTCGCATGCGGTTTTTGTACAGTGGAGCACGGTACGAATAAATATCTATACTATCGGTTGGCACACGGTAATCGGCAAATCGGGTCAAAGTAGCGCGCATGCTAAACCATATTTTATTTGAACGCCCAAACAACAATATCGAACCACCGCCATAACTATTGTTGCTTTTTGCACTTAATTCAACAGTTCCGCCTAACTTTTTATTGGCTAAAATTTCGTTATGCTTTACGTCAATCACCCCACCAATTGCATCGGAGCCATAACGCAACGACGAAGGCCCCCTAATAATTTCAACCCTTCCAGCTGCATACTGATCAATTTCGAGGCCATGATCGGCGCCCCACTGCTGCCCTTCATGCCTGATACCATTTTCGAGCACCACCACTCTATTAAAACCCAAACCCCTGATCAATGGCTTTGATTGGCCTGCACCTATATCAATAACAGAAATACCGGGTAAACGTTCGAGGCTTTTCATTAAACTATTGCCTTGATTCTGCCTTATAAAATCGTTGTTGATTACCTCAATATTCAACGACTCGGTCATCTTACGTTGTTCAGCATAGGAATCGGCCACCACAACTTCGTTTAAGTTAACCATCGAAGGGCTTAAATGAATATCAAGCTCAAGATGTTGGTTAAATTCAAATTCAACAATATACTTCTCGTAGCCAATAAACGATACTTCGAGTTTGTATTTACCCGAGTTCAAGTTTGAAAAACTAAAGAATCCATTTTGGTCTGTCGATACGTTTTTATTGATTGGCATTAGCGCAACAGTTGCACCGGGCAAAGTTTTATGGTGCTCATCGTAAACAAATCCCGAAAGCGCCATATTGCCTTGTGCATTTGCAAACAATGCAAAATAAACAATTATAAACATGGATGCGAAAGAATATTTCATGCAGAACTGTTAGTTATTTGAGCACTTTTTACAAATACCTTTAATAATAAGCTCAACACTTTCGGCCTGAAAACCTTCGGGCAATTGGGGCATTGATACTGAAACTGAATCCATGCACAAAACACATTCGCACAATTGACAATAAAAATGCCCATGCGTATTTTTTTGTGTAAGGGTGTTGTCAATTGCATATTTTACCAATTGGTTATCGACAACAATCTTGTGCAGTATATGATTCTCTTCCAAGGTTTTAAACGAACGATAAAATGTTGTACGATCGAAATCGCCAACTAAACGGTCTTTAATTTCGGCTTCAGACAATGCCTCACCCGAACGAATAATTGTATTAATAATCCCTTCGCGACAACTGGTACGTTTTAAACTGTGTTTGCGTAATACTTCGTTTGCTTCCATAATTTCGATAAATACAAATGCAACAATGTTGCAAATATATTTGTTTAATTTCAAATTGCAACACTGTTGCATTAAACTTTAAAACAACGAATATGTTTACTTAAATTGAAACATATATCTTTTTGAATACAAACACTTATCTTTGCATAGATTTATAAACATCTACAAACAATAAATTTATTGAAATGAGAAGACTATTACTAACACTAATTGCTACTGCCAGCACTTTGATGGTGTTTGCACAACAAGCCGATACAACTTACTGGACAAAAGGCGGAAACTATTCATTTAACGCCACCCAAGTATCATTAACTAACTGGTCGGCCGGAGGGCAAAATGCCGTTTCGGGGGTAACAAAACTCCAACTGTTTGCCAACTACCTAAAAGGCAAAACTGCATTCGATAATAAAATTGACTTGGGTTTTGGCTTATCGAAGGTTGAAGGTTTAGCATTACAAAAAAACGAAGACATTATCGACCTCCAATCGAAATTGGGCATTAAAGCAAGCGAAAAATGGTTTTACAGTGCTTCGTTGGCATTCAAATCGCAATTTGGGCCTGGCTATAGCGATGCCACAAACACAACAAAAACATCGAACTTTTTAGCACCAGCCAGTCTCACACTTGCCATTGGTATGGATTATAAACCCAACGACAAACTTACAATGATGATTGCCCCAATAGCCGGTAAACTTACCATTGTTAACGACAAAAGCATTGATGCAACGCTATACGGGTTAGCCTCGAGCGATGCCACAACCCGTATGGAAATGGGTGCCAGCATTGTGAGTGCCTACAAAACAGAATTGATGAAAAATGTTGGGTTCAGCACTGAGCTTGGCTTATTTTCGAATTACCTTAATAACCCGCAGAATATTGATGTGGATTGGAAAGTTGGCATTATTATGAAAATTAATGAATACCTGAGCGCACAACTCGACACCCGTTTAATTTACGATGCCGATATTAAAGATCCGGCAGACAATGTAGCAAAAATACAATTCAAAGAATTATTGGGTTTAGGTTTCAACATTAAATTCTAGTCATTCAATTTTTATTGAAATAAGAAACGCGAGGCAATCAACCTCGCGTTTCTTATTATATCGAAATATTTAAATTCTGTAAAACTATTTATAATGCTTACTTTCGGGTGGGCCAAGATATGAAAATGGCACCGAATCGCTTTCAATTACAATTTTCTGATAAACAACGGCATTGTCCATCATCCACAATTTAAGCGTATGCTTTCCGGCATCGGCTAAAGGCAACTCAATAGTTTTAATCATCACCTTTTCGCTTACAGCCTTATTGAACCAATAAGGATATTTCCAATCCTGCACTTCGGTTCCTTCGTGAATGTTTACAATTTGAGGTTCATCATCGTTTATTGAAACACCAAAATGCAAGCCTTCGTTGCCTTTAAAGTTAAGTGTTGATGCCACATAAACAACAATCTTAACCTTATTATTTGCAGGTTTTTCCAACAAGAAGAAGTCGTAATTCAACGAAGGAGATTTGCTATCGATGTTTTCGTACGAAGCAGTTACAGGGAAAGTAGTAACCGACGAACCTGTACGTCCCATACCTGGGATCACTTTCCATTCAACCTCATTATTATCAACAGCTTTTGTGTATTTACTGGCATCGATGCTAACATATCCGTTACGTTCAAGATATCCTTTTGGTTTAACGGTTTTGTCGAATTTCGAAGCCACAACATTAATTTGCTGTTTTTCCCCATTTTCCGATTCAACAATTACAAAACCATTGTTTAAACCATTGGCTGCATTCTTCCAATTAATCGATACTTCAATTCGTTCCTGATCGCTAATTTTCACACTTTGTTTCGAAACCTTTATCCAATCGGCCGATGTAGTAACATCAACCTTAAAGCTTTTTTTACCTTTATTGAATACTTCGAAATAGAATTGTTGTTGGTTAAAGGAATCAAATTTGGGAAGAGCAGGCTCGTTTAAAGCTCCAGGCCAAGCATCGCGGCTTCCTTCAACAGCTACACCCATTGCTGCCTTATCGCCAACCTGAATTTCGGTTACCCGAGGCATAATATTATGAGGAGGTTGCTGCCACGAAGTATAACCTATACGTGGTTGCGCCATCATGTGGTTCCATTTTCCGTCTAACAGCTTTGTATGGAAAAAATCGGTGATATCGGCATCAATCTGGAAATGATCTTTCACTTTCTGAGCCATATCGGCTGTAGCAACACGGTTTTGCTGAGCATACAATTTATTCAGGGCATGAGCATAATAAAGCTCGTACAGATTAGCACACGCTTTAGCAGGCTGATAAACCAACTGATAAAATGCAGGTTGTAATTCTTTGTCCATTTTCATGTACATTGCTTCGGCTTTATTAGCCAAAGCAGTATAATCGGCAGTTACCTTTTCAAATTCCCTGAAATCGGTTATGCTGTAAGTATCGGAGTACAACATTTCAGGTGTACGCCTGCTGTTGTATTTGGTATAAGTATCGAGAATATAAGCTGCATCTTTAGCCAGCTTTTCACCAAATTGTTCTTCGGCCCAAATACGGGTATAGTTATCGAGTTCGGCTACAGTTATCCTATCGGGATCCCATGCAAAATCGAGGAAAAATGAAATGGGCAACTCCATTGGCTTTAGGTCGCCAACATTTACGAGCCATAAACGATCGACTCCATGACGATAAGCCAAGTTCATTTGTTCCCAAATACGAGGTATCGGGCTAACGTTAATCCATTTATAATTTCGAGGTCCACCAACAAAATCAAAGTGATAATAAATACCATAACCTCCACTACGAGGAGGATCATCAGGGTTGGGCAATTTGCGTATGTTACCCCAGTTATCGTCGCAAAGCAAAAGCGTTACATCGTCGGGAACACGCATGCCATGATCGTAATAATCTTGTACTTCTTTATAAAGTGCCCACATTTGAGGAGTTTCTGATGCTGGTTTTTGGGTCACTTCCTCAATAATAACACGTTGGTCGTCAACAATTTCTTCGAGCAGTTTAATGTTGGTATCTTCACTCATTGCCTCGTCACCATCGCCACGCATACCCATGTTTACAACTACTTCGCGCTCACCTATTCGCTCAATACCTTCGCGCCAAAACTGTTTGAGTTCATCGGCATTGGTTTCGTAGTTCCAAGGGCCTTTAACTTCTTTGGCTTTCCATTCGGCATGGGCACGATCCATTGGTTCGTGGTGCGATGTACCCAATACGATGCCCATTTCGTGAGCAAGTACTGCATTTTGCGGATCGTCGGCATTAAAACTGGCCCACCACATTGCCGGCCAAATGTAGTTAGCTTTCAAGCGAAGCATCAGTTCAAATACTTTTTCGTAAAACTGATGGTTAAAGCCACCATATTTTTCAACTGCCCAGCGCCCTAGTGCAGGCTCTTCGTCGTTCAAAAAAATACCGCGGTATTTCACCTTTGGCTCGCCCAAATTGTATCGGCCATTCTTAACGTACAATGATTCGCTTTTAACAACTGGCACATCGGCCCACCAATACCAAGGCGAAACGCCCATTTTTCGCGAAACATCGAAAATACCGTACATTGTTCCGCGTTTATCGCTACCAACAATTACCAGTGCTTTTTCGACACCATCGAAGGGTTGATCGACAACAACTATTAACGAGTTTTCCCAACGTCCTTTAATATCATCAACATTAATTTTATTCGCTTTAATTAATTGATCGATGATTTTGCTTTTCCCAAGAGTACCTGCCACAATAATGTTTTTTTCGGCAGGAATGTTGCCCAAAATAATATTGGGTTCTGCTCCTGATACATTTTTCAAGTCGGATTTAAAATAGCCAAGCACACGGTTTATGCCCTGATAATCGTCGGTACACATAACCAAAGTTGGAACCTGACCATTCTCGGCTAAAGGAAAAGCATCGACAGATTTTTTGTAAGTGATGTAGTTGAGTTCGTTGTTTTGGGTTAAAATATTTTCGCGGGGCTGCTTGGATGTGCAGGCCGTTAAAAATACGCCAACAGCAAAACAGAAAAATACAAGGCTGATTGCCTTTCTGATAGTTGTAGTTGAAGCCATATTCTTTGTATTTATGTTAAAATGCAAGTTGTTCGGAAATATACTAAAAAAAGAAAAACGACCGACATTTATCTAACATAAACACCGGCCGTTTCTTTTTATGAAAGGCAATTATTCAGTATAACCTTCGTTTTGCGGTACGCCTGTCAAATCGACAAAAGTACGTGGCAAAGGAAATTTAGTATGGTAATCCTGTATGTTTTTACCTGCAGCAGGGTTATTGGCTTTTACCCTTTCAACCAGCAAGCCCATGCGTTTAAGCATTTCCCAGCGATGGCCTTCGTGACCCAATTCTCGAGCTTGTTCGTCAAGTAAAATATCTTGCGAAAGTGAAGCAAATTCGGAAACGCCGGCACGTTTTCTCAGTTCATTGATAAATTCAAGTGCTTTTGCTTCGTTACCATTGCGCCAAAAAGCTTCGGCTGCAATCAAATAAGCCTCTGATAAACGATAAACCGGAATATTACGGAAACCTTCGGCATCGCCAAGTTGTTTGCCAAGCACATCGGAATCTTCGCGGAACTTATCGGTTGTTGGCAACACTGCATCGATTCCAAAGCCGGCTGCACCACCTACATTTTCGGGAGTTACCCTATCGCCAATTTGAACAGAAACGCCATCGGTACGGCTATCGATACCTGCCTGATCGTCGTAATACCAATACCTCATGTGCCAAGCATCTAGTCGCTTATCGCCCTCTTCGAATAACGACCAGTAATAATCGCTGGGTACAATACGCGACCACGCACGACCACCTTGCTCAAAAGTACGGGCAACACCTTCAACCCTGTCGTAAAGTGGGTACCACTGATGGGTAAAACGTTGCGGGTGACTTTTGTCGTTAAACGAAAATTGCCACGAGAAAATTATTTCTTTATTTTCCTGATTATCAATAGCAAAAATGCTTCTCAGATCGGTTAACAGTTCGTAAGCGCTATCGTTAATCACCTGTTCGGCCAATTCGGCAGCTTTGGCCCAATCGCCGGTATATGCAAAGGTTTTTGATAACAAGTGGCGAGCAACACCTTTCGAAACACGACCGTTACTGGTTACAGCAGAAGCATCGGGAAGTAAACCAATAGCCTTTTCGAGATCGGCAATAATAACCGGGAATACTACATCGTTACCCACTAACTCGATTGTTGCGCCAGGATCGGCAGCTGCATTGAGGTTGAGCACAATGTTTTCCCAACGTACAGCCAATTGGTAATAGTAATATGCCCTGAAAAAATAGGCCTCGCCAAGTACTTTGTCCCTACGGGCACGGTTGGCTTCAGTATCCGATTTCAGAACAAGATTATCAATTCCGTTTATTATTAAGTTTGCACGGTTTATACCAATGTAAAAACCATCGAAAATAGATCCCAACTGTGTTAAACTACCATTGTATTGATAATCCATTTCGAAAATTGCTCGGAACGGAGCTTGGTCATTCAAGTTTGTTCCAGGTTTAACCAAATCGGTCTGACACTGCATATAACAGCTAACATCGTTGCTTTCTAAAACATTACGGCCGCGCTCGTACACACCGTAAATTGCCCCTTCTAAACCTTCGAGATTCGAAAGGGCTACATCGGTGGTAAATTTATCCCTTGGCGACAGATCGACAACTGCATCGCCACAACCTGCAAAAACCAAGGCCACCAAACCTGTTATTAAATATGATTTTATGTTTTTCATTGTTGATACTTTTTAAAAGTTATTAGAAAGTAATTTTTGCACTGAAAGTCCAGGTTTTTGTAATTGGGTATTCCCATGGACTAATCTCGGGCGAATAAGAATCGGTATAATCGGTAAAATATTTCAGGTTATTGCCCCTTACGTACAACGATAAATTTTTAATTGGTGTTGAAGCAATAAGTTTTTTGGGCAAAGTATAACCCAACGAAATATTCCTTAACGAAATGAACGAAGCATCCCTAAGTTTTACGGCACTTCCAAAATCGAAATCTTTTGTTGCATTAGGTTGCGGAAAAACATTTGATGGATTTTCAGGCGTCCAATAGTCAACTTTAATGTTGTTATCCCTCGACATTAAACCGCCGTAATAATCGTTAATTTTCTCAACACCTTGAACAGCTTCAAAAAGCACGGTAAGTTCAATTCCTTTGTACGAGAAGGTATTGCGCAAACCGCCATACCAATCGGGAGTTGGGCTTCCGAGGAAAGTACGGTCGTTTGAGTCGATAATGCCATCGGGCACACCATCGGGACCGCTAACGTCTTCAATTTTAGCATCTCCTGCTCCATAGTTGCGAATACTTGGATGCCTTTCGGCAGCAAGTGCTTCTTCGCCCAACTGATAAATACCTATAAATTTATAATCGTAAATCACATCAATATCCTGACCTATAAACCATCCGTTAGCCGGGTCGTCAACAGTATCATCGTAACGGCTTAAGCTTACAATTTTATTTCTGTCGAGTGCCCAGTTGAGTGCAACATCCCATTTGAATTCACCATCTAAAACCCTTGCAGTAATGTTTGCATCGATACCCCAGCTTTGAGTGCGACCTACGTTACTGATAACCGAAGTTGCCCCTGTTGTTGATGGCAATTTTTCGGTAAGCAACAAATCGCTTGTTTGAGTATTGTAATAATCGACCGAACCGTTAATACGGTTTTTAAGGAAACCGTAGTCGATACCTGTGTTAAACTGCTTACTTGTTTCCCACTGGAGGTTAGCATTACCCGGGTTAGTTGGATCAGTAGTTTTACCAGTAATTACCACATTATCGAATACATAACTGGCATTGTTTGTTGTGGCCAGGTAGGCAAAGTTTTGGATATTATCGTTACCCATTACACCATAGCTCACCCTGTATTTCAATACGCTAAGCGGAGAAAAAGATTTCATAAATTCTTCGTTATGAATATTCCATGCAGCAGCAGCCGATGGGAAATTTCCATAGCGTTTACCGGGACCGAATTTTGATGATCCATCGCGCCTCATGGTCAATGTTACATTATATTTTTCGCCATAACTGTAACCCAAACGTCCAACGTAATATTCTTTTCCCCATTGGTCGGGAGCCAAATTCACAGTAGTTCCGGTACTTGCAACTGCACTAATATCGTAATACGTCAATAAGTCGGTTGATGAACCTTGACCAGTAGTGGTAAGTGTGTGTGAATCGTACATTTGAACACCATACACAAAGGTAGCATCAATTGAATGATCGTTAAACTGTTTTTTGTAGTTGAAAATATTGTCCCACAAATAGGTCATTGTTTGTCCCCAACGTACGGTCATTTTATTATCAACCGGGTCGTTACTCAAATCAGAAATTGAATAGAGCGACGAATAAAATTCGTTGTAATTCTGCAATCTTTCTTCGGCAAATGCATTCAACCGATAAGTAAAACCGTCGAAAATTTTTGCTTCCAACCATGGGTTTATGTAAATACGTGAAGTTCCGCGACTGATGTCCGACTCGCGATAACGCCACAATGGGTTGTACTGAAATTGGTCGCCTTTAACTGTTGGAACCAGTTCGTTGTTTTCGTTATGGGTACGTCCAAGTGGCGAGTTTCCCACAAAGTCGCCAAAGTCGGCACCACCCCAGTGCCCTAAGGTAAGACCAGTTTCGTCGCTCCATGTTTTCGAAGCTTGAACCCTAACACCAACGGTCAAAAAATCGTAGGCCGAATAATCGGCATTTACCCTGAAAGATACACGGTCGTATGTTGAACGCTGCACAATACCATCTTCTGAATAAATATCGCCATTCATATAATAACGGAATTTATCGGTACCGCCCGACAACGACATGCCCACATTTTTTGTATTACCCTGGCTAAGCATTGCATCGTGCCAATCGGTAAACTTTTTATTCATGTAATTCTCGTATTCAACAGGGTCGGTCAATACCTTGGTAACATCGGTATAATCTACTTTGTTACTTGGGTTTCCTCGCAAAGCTTCAACCTTTAGCTGATAAAATTCTTCACCATCAAACATTTCAGGCCGCATGGCCAAATCAACCATACCGTACGATACGTCAACACTCAACTGAGGTTTACCGTGCAAACCATTTTTTGTGGTAATAAGCACTACACCATTTGCACCGCTGGCACCATAAATCGATGCAGCAGCAGCATCTTTTAGTATGTTTATTGTAGCAATATCGGCTGTATTGATTTCGGCAATATTTCCACCGGTATTTGGCACACCGTCGATAACTATAAGTGGTTCATTGCCCGAGTTAAGCGAGTTTTTACCACGGATCAGAAAATCGACACCCGAGCCAGGCTGACCACTACCACGACTAACTTTTACACCCGGCACTTGACCGCGCAATGCTTCAACAACGTTGGGCACTGGCGCTTTCATAATTTCTTCGGCTTTAATCGACGAAATTGCACCGGTCACATTGTTTCGTTCCATTGATCCATAACCAATAGCAACAACTTCTTCCAAGCCAATATAGCCTTCGCTCAACGAAATGTCGATAACATTAAGACCCGAAACACTTTTCTCTTGCGTTTCCATACCAACAAAAGAGAATTGCAAAACAGCTTTATCGCCCGATACATTGAGGGTATATGCCCCGTCGATATCGGTTACGGTACCATTGGTAGTACCTTTTTCAACTACAGTAACACCCGGAAGTGTAGCTCCATTTGCATCGCTTACTGTACCGGTAACCTTTTTTCCTTGCATAACCTCATTCGTTTCTATTGAATAAGATGGGGAAAAAGCACCGGCAATCATGATCGACACCATTACGAATACACGTAAGGCTTTACTCAGATTGTTCGATTGGGGAATTATTATCCCCCAAACTTTGGTTACATTTTTCATAAACATTTAGGTTAAATTCGATTAATTAATTTGAATTAGCTATTATCATAAGTAATTAGTTTACACTAAATAATTCAAAACTACTATGCAACCGATTGCGTGAAAAACAATATTTGTTGCTTAAAACGAAAAGAAATCCTTCGCAATTAATAGTAATCATGTTATAACTTTGTAATTGTAACCAAACCGGCATCGGGCACAGCATCAAAAACCACACAATTTCCGGCATCGCACTTCTCTAGTTTAAAGGCAATTGCTCGATCATTTTGCTCCACCTCAATGTTTTTCCATTTGCGAGGCAAAAACCTGCGAATAGTAACCGGCATATTATATATTGTATTATCGAGCGTGTCGTTTAATGCAAGCTCAATTGCATTACGACCAACTTTGCTATCGGTGACCGACAAACAATTGCGCTGCAATATATAAATGGCAACATTCGAAAAGTTATCAACCCAATATTTGTCTCTGTTGTTATTGAAATAAGACAAGCTTTGATCAAGCACTTCGGAAGTAACCGGCGAATAACCCCCATCATCATCGATCCCGTGCAACAAATACACACACC
>DAOSWJ010000062.1:0-12719 GCA_035380005.1 Prolixibacteraceae bacterium
TTGAACACAGTTTGAAATTTGCTTGGTCGATGTATTAAATTTTTAAGAGCGGGCGAATCGTGAATAAAGTTGGCACCGGGGCAACAACTTTTTTTGCAAACCTGCAATGCTTTCATCGTGTTAATATTTAATTCCACAAAGGTTGTTTCGACATTTATTTAAAGCGTGGCTTTGCTAATATTTTTTAGATGCTGATTTTTCTCCTTGCAGCAACAACAAAGCCTTGTAAAAACCACTGGAAGTAAAAGTAGTTTTGACAATTAAAACCCATTTTTGGTTTCAGACATTTATTTTTCGATTTCAGATACTATTGGCTGTCGATTTGCTAATGCACTATTTTTGTGAAACTTAACAAAGGCAAAGAATTACGGAAATATTTGAATAGCCAATACAAAAAACAATATCAGAAGCTATTTTCACGAGAAAATGCCTTTAAAAAATAATTGATGATCTCCCCTAAAGTGAGATAAATTATACACACTTCTTCTTTTAAAAAGAAAAATATGACGATTTAGTCTATTGAATTCATATATCAATTTTGCGTCAATATCCAACTCACCAAGTATTGTTCATGTTTGCTAACAATATTTGGTTGCTGAATCTGCCAACTGCCATTGATGTGCATTTCTTTGCAGGTAGTTTCGAAATGTGACATGGCAATGCCCATGTCAATCCGTTGAAGCTTTACGGCCTTGATTGTTTTGTCGTAACCAGGGGTTTCGAGCAAATAAAAATGAAAACCGGATCCATTTTTCACTACCCTCCAAGGTTGTTTGTTCGATGCCGAAGGAGCCAAGCGCAGCATTTCGAGTGGCGTTTGATAAACACCTGCCATAGATTCTGAGAGAGGTTGTCCAAATTGCTGATCAAAAAACAGCTCGTTCCACGATTTTCGGCTGTCTGATTTTGCGCCCCACCTGATTATGTTTTCCCTTATGCTCTTCGATGGCTTAGGGTAACCCACCGGAGTTATTGCCGGAACTACCAATTTCTGGTCGGCATCAAAAAAGTTTGAATAATCGGCACGGTTGAACGTGCCACCCAGCCAACAAGTTCCCAAACCCAAGTCGGTGAGTTGCAATATTATTTTTTCGAGTAAAAAGCCATAATCTTCGAGTATGTAGGATTTTGAAAGATCAACCCCGCCTGCAATAAAGTAACGGGCTCCTGAAATAAACCCGTAAGTGCCCAATTTTACTTTATAGTTAGTTATTGCGCTCGATTTTTCAATTAGCTTGAATTCGATACAATTACCCAAAAATCCCTTTTGGTTTTCCGAAAGAATAGCTTGAACCTTTTCAAGCAATCCATCGCTAAGGGCTTCGTTACGATAGTCTCGTTTTGAATGACGTGACACAATAACTTTTGTAACCGGCTTTGAAAATTCCATAATAAATACAGTTGAATTAAATGTGGACAAATGAGCAATGAGGTAAATATATCAATAATTCGTTAGACGCAAGATATTAGACATTAGACAGAAGACATTAGACAGAAGATTTAAGACTTTACTTGACAACCTGCAACCGGAATCGGAGCGGAGACGAAGCATTGCGAAGTTTAGAGAAGCGGAATCGGCGAAGCGTTGTTCAATCTAAAACCTGCAAATCAACATTACAATTGAAAGTTGGTAGACATCCCAAAGACCCATGTAACATTATCATAGTTAGCCCAATAGTTCAATATCCTGAAGTTTTCGGCCAAAGCTATCGTCGGCTGCAAGCTTCAGAAAATCGTCGTGCAAACCCAAAACCCTTAGCGTATTGAAATAGCCAGCCATTGAAACACTTCCGTTTCCCTTTTCTATTTGATACAAGGTTGAGCGGTCGATACCCGCACGTTCGCTTACTTGTATGGTGGTAAGTTTCCTTCGTTTACGCGCCAGTTTAATATTTTCGCCCACCTGCTCCATTATGGCCTGGTGTTTGGGAAACAATACTCTCTTTTTACTGCTCATACTTACTAATGTTGAATAATATCTACAAAAACAAGTAAACTGTTGATAATATTCAACAATTATAATTTGTTGTCTCTATAAATTATAATAAGAGACATAAAGTAACGACGCAAAATATAGGCTTTTACAGACATGGGGTAACTTGGAACCTGAATCGGAGCGAAGCGGAGATCAACGTAGCGCAGCGAAGTTAAACCAGAAACCCAAAAATGAATTACAAAATATTTATATCTTGCAACCTCAAAATAAATCTTGAACCATTAAAAAAACTCAACAATACATAAACCCGTTTAACGAAGAAAACTTCAATACTGTTTTTACCGAATGGTATGTGCCGCTTTGCCGATATGCACTGAAACTAGTAAACGATAAAGCTGTGGCCGAGGATATTGTACAGGAAAGCTTAGCGGAAACTTGGCTAACCCGGTAATTGATATTTCCAAATTAAAGAGTGGAGTATATATGTTGAAATTGATAAATGGGAATTCGACTCAAGTACTACGATTTGTGAAAAATAAATTTTAAAAAACTACTTCAATATGTCGGTCGGAGTTTTACCAAAGTGCTTTTTAAAGGCAGTACTGAAATAACCCACACTTGAGAAACCGCACATTTCGCTTACTTCGGTAACCGAAACGGTATTGGATTGTAGTTTCTCCATGGCAAATTTTAAGCGCACACTTCGAATCAAATCAGATGGCGATTGATCGGTAAGTGTTTTTATCTTTTTATACAACAACGATGGGCTTACATTCATTTGAGTTGCAAACTCTTCTTTACCAAAATCAACATTCGATAAATTTTGGATAATAACCTGCATGGCCTTTTTAACAAACTGATCGTTTAACTCATTGTCAAATAAGGCTTCGTTGTCGTTGTTATCGAAAAGCCTGATTGCCCTTTCGCGAATTTGCTCCCTGTTTTTCACAATGGTTTTAATGCGCTGAATAAGAATGCCCATATCGAAGGGCTTGGTAAGGTAATCGTCGGCACCAAGTCCTAAACCATGTAGTTGTTCAGCTTTACCGGCCAAAGCAGTCAACAAAATTATTGGTATGTGGCTGGTTTCGTAAGTCGATTTCATTAAGCGGCACAATTCAAATCCGTCCATATTGGGCATCATCACATCCGACACCACCATGTCGGGCATTTCTTTTTGAATATATTCCCAGGCCTTTTTACCATCAACGGCCGAACTAACCTTGAACTGACCGCTCAAAGGTACTTTCATAAATTTGCGTAAGTCGTCGTTATCTTCAACCACCAACACATGCATGGAGCGATTTTCGGTACCAAGCTCTGGCTGTGGCACATCAACATTATATTCGCTGTTAATTTTATCTGGTTGAGCTTTTTGTTTGGGTGCTTCTGAAATTGTTCGCAACGGTACTACAACTTTAAATGTTGCTCCTTCGTTTTCTTGGCTCTGACAAGTAATGTTGCCCCCGTGTAACGACACATAATTTTTTACCAGCAATAAACCTATTCCCGAGCCAACAATTTTTGAATTTACCGCATTTTCGCCCCTGTAAAATTCTTTAAACAGGTGCCGCTGTGCTTTTCGGCTAATACCAATTCCTTGGTCGTTTACCTCGAGCAACCAGTTATCTGAATTTTGCGAAAAGCTTATTTTCACTAAGCTGTTGGGTTTTGAATATTTTATTGCATTCGAAATCAAATTATCGAGCACCTTTTCGATCATCGATTCGTCAACAGCTGTAACACACTCATTAGTATCGTGTTCAAAAACCAGCTTAACCTTGCTTTTTTGTGCAAACGATTCGAACATCATTTTCCGTTGCTTGATTAAATCAACCACATCGGTCATTGTCAACGATAAATGTTCTTTCCCTATGTCAACTTTTTGAAAATCGAGCAGCTGTGTCGATATACGCGACAAACGGCCGGCTTGTTCCGAAGCCAAATTCAAATAATACCTACCATTTTGCGAAAGGCTTTTCTCTTTGTTCAGCTCTTCGATAGGTGCATTAATAAGCGTCAACGCAGTTCTGATGTCGTGAGCGGTGTTTGAAAAGAATCGTATTTTTTCTTCAGAATGGATTTTCCGCAAATGATCGATATAATACAACAAGAGGAAAAAAATCAAGGTCATTACAAAAACCAACACCAACGAAAGGAACCACCATGTTCTCCAAAAAGGAGGTATGATGTTTAATTTGAGGCTTCGTTCGTCGATAATGTGTGTTAGCGACGAATCGAGCATCCTTATGCGTAGGGTAAAATCTCCGCTGGGGATATTAGTATAGGTAAGCATCCTGAGTGAACTTGCCTGTCGCCATTCGGTTTCGAGCCCATCGAGTTTCCAGGTGAATTTTGTTCCTTCGCCCGTTAAGCCCAAAGGGATCATTTCAATAGAAATTGTATTGTTATTGTGTTTTAATGAAATTTCCGACATACTGTCGATAGGCATGGTAAGGGTCATAAAATCGGCATTACGAACCGAACGACCCGAAACAATAATGTCGTGAAAATAAATTTTTCCTTTGGGCTGAATTTGTTGCAGCTCGTTGGGATGAAACATAATTGCTCCGTTATTGTTGCCCATAATCAGCTGGCCGTTTTGCATTTTGCTGCCTGCATTCCAATTAAACGAAACGTTGGCCAACGATAAAACCGAAGAGTAATTTATTACCTGTTTATCGTTAGGGTCGAAACGGCACAAGCCCCCTTCGGTACCCAACCAAAAGAAGCCATCAGAAAAATTAATGCTGTTGATAAAATTCGAAGGCAATCCTTTTTCCATGTTAAACTCTTCAATATCGCCACTCACATGATTGTACCTTACCAGCCCGTTGCCACTTGTACATAGCCAGATATCGTCGCCTTCAACATGCATATCGTAGGTTAAATAACCCTCTAAAAGATTCTGAAATGCACCAGTTTTTTTATCAATTTTAACCAAGCCATAAGTGCACCCAAGCAACAAATAGTTTTCATCGAGTTCGTTAATCGTATTTATTGGCAGTTGAACATACATTTCGAACTTATTCGATTTATGCCTGTAACACATCAAGTTACCCTGCACACCACCAATCCAGATATCGTCATTGCTGTCGCGGAAAATATCAAAAATATAATCGTTACCAAACCACACATCGGGACTGCTTCTCGAGAAATGGTTAATTTCATTTCCGGTTTTACCATCGAGCAAATATACCCCCGAGGAATATGTCCCAGCCCATATACGGCCATTTTTATCTTCGCAAAGAGACAAAAATACCTGAGCCTGTTTTTGGGTATTGTGATAAAAGGCATTCCATTTATCGGTAACGGCATTGTACACACTAACACCATTGTTAGTGGCAAACCAAAGCTTACCGTCCGATGCTTCCAAAGCACTGTTTACATCGTTATTTACGAGCGAATTTGGGTTGTTTGGCACATGGCTTATTTGTTTAACCAATGGCGATGCCTGATCGAAAAACGATAATCCACCGCTGTATGTACTTACCCAAACACGTTCATTGTCGTCGCAAAAAATATCGTAAACACCGTTGCCTTTTAACGAATACGGATTATCGGAGTTGTCTTTATATATGTTTACAAGTTTTTGTGTATTACGGTTGATCTCCCAAATACCCTGCCCATCAATTCCACACAACAAGGTTGAATCGGTATTGGGCGCAATGGCCAAGATAGGTTGCTTTGGAAAACCATTTATCAAAACCGGTGCATATTTAAGCGACAGAAAATCGAGGGTGTAAAGCCCATCGGATAAGGTACCTACCCAAAGCTTGTTTTTTTCGTGCTCGTAATATAAACTATTGGCCGAAAGTTCACGACCTTGCTCTACAGTAAAAATCTGTTCAACATTCAAACTTTTGGTATCAACTTTATATATTCCGTCGCTTTTTGAAAAAACAAGGCTATCGGGTCCAACAAACTCTAGTCCGTTAATATTTTCGTTGTGTGTTCCAATCAGGTTTAATTCGCCAATATTATATAAATACAAACCAACCGACGAGGCCAACCACAACCGGCCTTCGCCATCGACCTGTAATTTATTCAAGCTGAGAAAATTATCATTCAGCAAACGACTCATATTCAACAAAAAATCAAATTTATCGCTAATTGGGTTATATAGAAATAATTGCCCGTTATTGGTATAGGCATAGAGTTTTGCTTGGCTATAGCTTAGCTTAACATTAATGATATTGGCTTTTTCGTAAGGGAGATGGTAAATTCGGTAATCATCATCGCTCACCCGAAGGATACCGGCTTTCGACGATGTCCAGATAAAGCCAACATGATCTTGGCAAATTGAGTTGGTTTCGCGCATCGATATGCCATACAATTTGTTTATGCTATAAAATTTTGCATTAAAAGCATAGTTGTATTGCACAAATACAAATAAACATAAAAAAAAGGTAAGATATTTGAATAAACCTTTCATAAACCATCGCCAATTGTAAGTTTGCAAAACCTGCAATAATAGACGGGTAAAGATATGAAAAGTTTATTGATGAAGGGGTATAAATAAAAAATGACCCTGTTTAAAGGTCATCAACTTATTTCAATTTAATTTCCAACAATTAAAAGGGAACGAACTGTATGTTGTTCGTTAATTAATTTGAGCTTTTCGATTCAGCCAAAAAAGTGATTCCGAAAGCAGCTGCAAAAACGATCATTCCGATTACTAAGTATAACATGGTGTGTGGTTTTAAATGATTAACACTACAAATGTAAGCGAAGGAAACGACTTGAAAAAGAAATTGAGCCTGTGTTTTACGAAAGCGCTTTTTGACCTGATTAACGTTCAATAAAACCTGATAAAACGCTATTTTATCGTGACCAATAAATCAAGAAACATGATTTTTGCCCAGTTCTTGGTGGTTTTTACCACATAAAAACCCCGGAGTTTTTACCTAAAAGGATCAACTCCGGGGTTTAAAAAAGAATAGTGTGTATTATTCAACTATGCTAACCCAGTTGTGTTCGTCGGGTTCGCATCCATATTGTATATTGATCAGTTTATCGTAGAGCTTTTGGGTTATTACACCGGGCTCGTCGCCATACGTATAGCGAATATCTTTGTCGGCATCGTAAACACTGCGCACAGGCGAAATAACAGCTGCAGTACCACAAGCACCGGCTTCGGTAAATTCAGCCAGTTCTTCAACAGGAACTTTGCGTTCTTCAACAGTTAAACCCATATCGAGTGCCAATTGCCTCAAACTTTTATTGGTAATTGATGGCAATATCGATTCCGATTTTGGAGTTACGTACGAATTGCCCTTAATGCCAAAGAAATTGGCAGGACCACACTCGTCGATGTATTTTTTCTCCTTTGCATCGAGGTAAAGCACAGCCGAATAACCTTCGGCATGGGCACGCATACCAGCCCTTAAACTGGCTGCATAATTGCCACCAACCTTTATGGTTCCTGTACCAAGTGGTGCAGCCCGATCGTACTCGCGATAAATCACATAATCGGTAGGTTTGAAGCCTTCTTTGAAATATGGGCCAACAGGCATTACAAAAACTACAAACAAATATTCGTTGGCAGGCTTAACTCCTACTTGCGGACCAGTACCAATCAGCACAGGCCTAATGTACAACGAAGCTCCAGAACCGTATGGCGGCACAAATTCGCTGTTTAATTTTATCGCTTTAAAAACGGCTTCTTTAAACTTATCAACGGGCAATTCTGCCATTAAAATCCCTTTCGCTGAAGCTTGCATACGTTTTGCATTTTCATCGATACGAAACACCCTTATTTGTCCATCTTTACCACGGTAAGCTTTTAAACCTTCGAAAGCTTCCTGCCCGTAATGTAAGCAAGTAGCGGCCATGTGCATGGTAATTTGGTTCGACGACGACACCTCTAACTCGCCCCACTCGCCATTGCGAAAATAGCAACGCACATTATAATTGGTGTCGGAATATCCAAACCCTAAATTTTTCCAATCGATATTTTCCATTTCTATTTTATGTTATCCAGTTAACTGATTCAGATTTTCACCAAAAGTAAAAAAATTCGAATAATTGTTCACTTATGTCAAAATATTTTATTCACTACCCTCAAAAGTAATGTAGTAACCGCTATGCTTACGTATGTTGATTACTTTATTGTTGTCGAAAATTAAATATTGCCCTTTAATACGCGCCAAAACACCTTCAACAAATGGCTGCTTATCAAAACCAATCGATGTAACTGTTTCGAGCACAAAAGTTCCGGGATATTCAATGGCAGTAATTTGATTGTCGGGAAGCAAATATTTCTGTAGTTCGGGATGTAAAATTTCCGACAATTCTTTTTTCTTTTCGATCAGGTCAGGCGCATTCTCCACTTGATCTTTTAACATTGCCTGCCAGTTTGTTTTATCGGCTACATGTTTTTTCAGTTGGGTTTCGATAAGTCCGGCAATATGTCGGTTGGGTGTTTTGGCTAGCTTTATTGCCCGACTGGCTCCCTGATCGATCCACCGTGTAGGTATTTGATGGTGTCGGGTAACTCCTACCTTTACCCCACTGGTAATCGATAAATAAACAAAATGATCGATCAGGTCGTGCTGTTCTGCCCATTCCATATCGCGGGCAATGCCAAACTGAGCCATCGACAATTCGGGGCTAACTACACTGGGATCGGCCATTGGTGCAGTTTGAAAACAAGAATAACAGTAACCATCGGCAAACGATTTTTTGGTTTGTTTACCACATACCACACAATTAATAACACCATTATGTTTTAGCGAGATATGCTTTCCAATGAAGCCATTCAAGTAAAGCTCATCGTTTCCGAGCATCAAATGGTAATCAATCGGAGTATTGAATTCCGATTTCATTTTAATCAAGTTTCCTGAAAGAATCATTTTTAATAAGTATTAACAAACAAAGATAGCCGAATTAACTGAACACGAATTGATGAAAATCAGTAAAAGACAAAGCCCTGCTCGATATTCCGAACAGGGCTTGTACTATATTCTATTAGCCAAAGTTGGTGTTATGCAACTACAGCTTTTTTCCTTTTACGTAAATCGTACGAAATTGGGGTTGCAATAAATAACGATGAATAGGTACCTACAACCACACCAATCATCAATGCAAAGGTAAAGCCACGTATGGTTTCACCACCAAAGATGAAAATAGCCAACAATACAACAAAGGTTGAAAGCGAAGTACTGAATGTACGACGCAAAGTACTGTTCAATGCACTATCGGTATTGGCTTCGCGGTTACGTTTTGGGTGAAGGCTCAAGAACTCGCGGATACGGTCGAATACAACCACTGTATCGTTAATTGAGTAACCCAACACTGTTAAAATTGCGGCAATAAATGCTTGGTCAATTTCGAGCGAGAAAGGCAACCACCCACTGAACAACGAGAAGATACCCAATACCAGCAGGGTATCGTGAGCCAAAGCAACAACTGCACCCAAGCCAAAACGCCAGTTACTGAAACGAACTAAGATATAAAGGAATATAATGATCAGGGCAAGAATAATTGATATCATTGCACTAACCTTAATATCGTTCGAAATAGTAGGACCTACTTTAGTTGAACTTTGGATATAATCTTCAACAAACTCTTTTTTGCTTACATTATCATCAAGCATTGGTTTGAGTCCTTGATACAACAAATCTTCAACCTGATTGTCAACATTCGCATCGTGGCTATCAACCAAATAGTTTGTAGTAATACGAACCTGATTATTTCCTCCAAAAGTTTTCACCTCGGGGGCCCTGCCAAAAGCACCGCTTAAGTTGCTGGCCACATCCGAAACCTGAACATCTTCGGGGAAACTAACCACATAAGTACGGCCTCCTTTAAAGTCGATACCAAGGGTCAAACCTTTTGTAGCAATTGATCCAATTGAAACAACCATCAAAATACCCGAAATAACATAAGCGATTTTACGTTTTTCGAGGAATTTGATTTTGCTGTTCATTAACCAGTCTTTGGTAATGGTTGAAGCAAACTTGATATTTTTATCCTTGCCCATGAAATGCTCAAAAATTAAGCGGGTAAGGAAAATGGCGCTAAACAACGAGGTAAGGATACCAATAATTAACGTGGTAGCAAAACCTTTAATTGGACCTGAACCGAAGAAGTACAATACCACACCTGTAAGCAATGTAGTGAGCTGGCCGTCGATAATGGCCGAAAGAGCATTTTTATAACCATCGGCAATGGCCAGTTTAAGCCCCTTACCTGCCCTTACTTCTTCCTGAACACGTTCGTAAATAAGCACGTTGGCATCAACCGACATACCAATTGTTAACACTATACCGGCAATACCGGGCAAAGTTAGCACGGCACCAAACGAAGCTAGAACACCAATTATAAAGAACAAGTTGGCCAGCAAAGCAATGTTAGCAACCGCACCTGCATGATAGCTGTAAATGAGCATCATGTAGGCAAGGACCAAAACAAAGGCAATGGCAAACGACCACATACCCGAGCTGATCGACTCTTTACCAAGCGAAGGACCAACAACATATTCCTCAACAATATCGACTTTAGCAGGCATTTTACCCGACTTGAGCATGTTGGCCAAGTCTTTCGCCTCTTCAACAGTAAAGTTTCCGGTAATATTTGAACGGCCACCTGTAATTTCGCTTTGAACGGTTGGGTACGAAACCACATAATCGTCGAGCAAGATGGCAATTGAACGGCCAAGGTTTTCTTTGGTCATGCGCGCCCACACTTTGGCACCTTCGCTGTTCATGTTCATGTTAACCT
Organism: Prolixibacteraceae bacterium; assembly: GCA_035380005.1. GTDB lineage: Bacteria > Bacteroidota > Bacteroidia > Bacteroidales > Prolixibacteraceae > Roseimarinus. The sequence continues at coordinate 10,661 of DAOSWJ010000062.1, forward strand.
CGGCCGAAGCTTGTGTTTGGCCAAAGTCCTGACGGGCATCGGTAATCACACCACCATCGAGTGGAGCACGACCATCGCGGGTAGTAACTTTAAGCGCAATAAGTTGATAAAAATTGCCATCGGGATCGAAAGGTTTCATCTGCCAACGGAAAATCATATCACGCGGAATAGCAGCACGAACGGCAGACATATTTAAATAGCTGTTCACAGCAGCAGTATCCCTGTAATGAGCAACACCAATTGCTGGTCCTTGGAATAATTGACCTTGGTTGTTCACATTAGGAGTGAGTACTGCAAACAATGGATAATCTTTAGTTAGATCGGTGTTATCGGTAATTGAATCGCCATCGGCAGCCAACTCGTCGAGCAACGAAAGCTCATCGGCTTCGGTCGAGTCGGCAGATTCATCAGTCGCTTCAGCAACTTGCTCTTCGCCTTCAACATTGTCGGCTTGCTCTTCGTTGGCAGTTTCCGAAACAACGTTCAACTCTTTAATAATTTGGTTGGCTTCGAGCAAATACGGATAAACTTCTTGGTTTTCGTATGTTTCCCAAAACTCGAGCGATGCGGTTCCTTGCAAAAGGTTACGCACCCTGTCTTTATCTTTAACACCAGGTAATTCAATTAAAATACGGCCACGTTGCGACAATTTTTGAATATTGGGCTGAGCCACACCAAAACGGTCGATACGTGCGCGTAAAATATTGAATGAGTTATCGATAGCAGCATCGGCTTCCTCACGAATTACATCCAAAACTTGCTGGTTGGTTGAATTAAAATTAATGCGGTCTTTTAACTCGGGAGTTAAAAAATTAGCTGCCAACTTAGCGTTAGGATCAAGCTCTTCGTAAGCATTTCCAAACAATACTATAAAATCGTCCTGAGTATCTTCCTGACGCTCACGGGCAATTTCGAGTGCTTTGTTAAAAGTTTCGTCGTTGCTGTAATTCGATAGGGCTTTCACCAAATCGGCCACCGACACTTCGAGGGTAACGTTCATACCACCCCTTAAGTCGAGGCCAAGGTTAATTTCCCTCATTTTAACTTCGCGGTAGGTATATTTTCTGATACCTAAAAAGTTATAAACCGTTTCGGTCGAAATTGAGTCGAGGTAACGGTTTTTTAAGGCTTCGTCGCCTTGCGCATATTCAGCTGCTTTGCGTTCAACCTGATTTGATTTAATGGTGAACGTTAACTGATATACACAGACCAAAGCCAGCAAAATTGCAAATAGCCTTATAGCTCCTTTATTCTGCATTTTTTTAAAATTTTATTAATTCTTTTACAAGTTTTTTTACTGAACGGCAAATATATCCTTTTTTTTCAAATCACTTAATCATTGTATTTAGAAATTGCATAACGCATTTTTTTTATTTAGTTTTGGATTTGAAAAATTTCTGAAACTCAACTTTAGTGCACTAGGCACAACAGTAGTTTCACTAAACTGGAATTTACACTATATCAACTATCGAAATGAACAATAAACGATTTGCTGTTGTACTGGCCGGATGCGGCGTTTACGATGGTGCCGAGATACACGAAGCTGTTGCAACTTTATTGGCTATCGAAAATACAGGTTCGAGCTATCAATGTTTTGCCCCCGACATTAACCAATTTCACGTTGTAAACCACCTTAATGGTGAGGTAATGAATGAAACCCGTAACGTACTTACCGAAGCTGCGCGCATTGCACGTGGCAACATTAAAGCATTAAAAACATTTGTTCCCGAAAATTTCGATGCCATAATTTTCCCGGGGGGCTTTGGCGTGGCCAAAAACCTTTGCACATTTGCTATCGATGGTGCCGACTTTTTGGTAAACCCAATTGTTGAAAACACTGTTAAAAGTGCCCACAAAGCTGGATTACCCATTGGCGCCCTTTGTATTTCGCCTGTACTCATTTCGGCATTAATACCCAATGCCAAGCTGACCATTGGCACCGACCAAAATACGATTGCTGCAATTGAAAGCCTGGGAGGCCAACACCAACAAGCACTTGGTTCCGAAATTGTTATCGACACTAAAAACAAAATTGTAAGCACACCTTGCTACATGCTCG
>DAOSWJ010000063.1:0-12673 GCA_035380005.1 Prolixibacteraceae bacterium
TAAAGTATTTCGAATTGGTGCCCGAAGACAAATCGACCAATGGCAAAGTTATTTACGAAATGGCCTATTGCGCCAACCAAATTGATAAAAACGACGAAGCATTAAGCTTATACCAAACTGCCATTGACCTTGATTACAGAGCCGATGCTTCGATGTTGCGTGTGGCCGATATTTACCGCAAAGCCGGTGATGATGCAAAAATGACATCGATTTTAAAAGATGCTTTGAGCAAATACCCACAAAGTCGCGACCGTTCAAAAATGATCACCATGCTTACAATTCCTATGCTTAAAGAAGCCAGTTTACCTTTTAACGAAGCCAACGAACTGGCCAAAGCTGCATCGGGTGGCGACCCTGCAGAATACCTTGCAAACATGAGCAAAGCAGTTCAGAAATTTGAAGAAGCATTACCACTTTTTGAAGACATTCTGAAATACGATCCCAACAACGAGCAAGCAAGAACCTATATTAATGCTTGCAACGACAACATTAAATCGTTCAACGATTATAAAGCTACATTAAAGAATTAAAAGAAATCTTTATAAATAGAAAAGAGCGACTGCAATTGTAGCCGCTCTTTTTATATGCTATAAATGAAAGGTATAAATCAATATGCCCGGCCATCGCGACCTTCGTAGTACAATATAAACGAATTATTAACCACCTTATTACCACCCGGAGTTGGGTAATCGCCTGTAAAATACCAATCGCCTGTATGCTCGGGCGATGCTTTGTGTAAATTCTCAATTGTTTGATAAACCAATTCAACCTCAGCCTTGCAATCGTCGGGTTTAAGCATGCGAGCAATTTGTGCCGATATTTGCTCGGGAGTAAAAGGCTTGTAAATATCTTTCACATAATTCACAATTTCCTCTTTTGCAAAATTACGTTGCTCGTAGCATTTGCGGTAAACCTCATCAATAACCGATTGTTGCCCTGTTTCTTTTAAAAGCGAGATAGCAGCATTAAAAGCGGCAAACTTACCCAACTGCGCCATATCAATTCCATAGCAATCGGGGTAACGTATTTGCGGTGCCGACGAAACAATGATGATTTTTTTTGGGTTCAACCTGTCGAGCATCCTCAAAATGCTTTCTTTTAATGTAGTACCCCTCACTATCGAATCGTCGATAACCACCAAGGTATCTTCGTTGTTTCGCACAATACCATAAGTTACATCGTAAACATGGGCAACCAAATCGTCGCGCGAATTATCATCGGTAATAAAAGTTCGAAGCTTTACGTCTTTAATGGCAATTTTTTCCATTCGAGGCTGCACCGAAATAATTTCAGCAATTTTTTCCTCGGTTAAATTACCGTTCAATGCCTTAATTTTCTTCTTTTTCCAGTCGAGCAAATGCTCCCTTACCCCTTCCATAATGCCATAAAAAGCAGTTTCGGCAGTATTGGGTATATATGAAAAGACCGTGTTTTCGAGATCAAAATTTACTTTTTCGAGAATAATTGGCGCCAAATATCGCCCAAGATTTTTTCGTTCGATATAAATATCGCGATCACTGCCCCTCGAAAAATAAATCCTTTCGAACGAGCAAGATTTGCGCTGATGCGGCACACGCACCATTTGAGTACTGATGCTGCCGTCTTTTTTAATAATTATGGCTTCGCCTGGTTTCACTTCCTTAACCTTATCATACTTAACGTTCATTGTTGTTTGAATAACCGGCCTTTCGGAAGCTACAACCACAATTTCATCGTCGTGATAATAAAACGCCGGCCTAATGCCCCATGGGTCGCGGGTCACAAACAAATCGCCATGTCCTACCATTCCGGCAATTGTATAACCTCCATCCCAATCGCGCGAAGCATTTTCGAGTATTTTTTGGATATCGAGGTTTTTTTCGATCAATGGAGAAATGTCTTTGTTCGATTGTCCCTCGTTTTTGTATTGCCTGAATTTGAATTCGTTTTCCTGATCGAGGAAATGTCCAACCTTTTCGAGAATAGTAACAGTATCGGTATAAGCACTTGGATGCTGTCCTAACCCAACCAATTTATCGAACAACTCGTCGGTGTTGGTTAAATTGAAGTTACCTGCCAAAACAAGGTTTTTCGAACGCCAATTGTTTTGACGCATAACAGGGTGAACAAACTCAATTGAATTTCGGCCAAAAGTACCGTAACGTAAATGCCCTAAATAAGCCTCGGCAACAAAAGGAAGGTGTTCCTTTGCCCACTCAGGATCACTAAAACATTTACCGTTTTTAGCTTCGACCTTTTTGTAATTTTTTGTTATATGATCGAAAATGTCTTTAATAGGATTTGCTTTTACCGAACGTAACCTGTCGAGATACTCTTCTCCGGGAGTGCTATCAATTTTTAACGAAACAACACCGGCACCATCCTGCCCTCGGTTGTGCTGTTTTTCCATTAAAAGGTACAGTTTGTTTAAACCATACATCCACGACCCATACTTTTCTTTGTAATACGAAAGGGGTTTAAGTAGCCGAATCATGGCCACACCACACTCATGTTTAATTGCTTCACTCATTTTAACCTAACTATCTAATAAACAAAAATCGGCCACTAGTGGCCGATTTCAGGAAAATCTATAATATCTTCAACAATGAACGGATTTGGAAAATCGGTGATGATTTTGTATTTGAGGTTTATGGCTTCGGATCGGTTGCGAAAGTCGCCTAAACGCACCCTGAAATCGGGAGTCAAGAACTTCACATGTACACTTTTTTCAGGAAAATCGGGATAAGTTGACAAAAACTTGGCCTTTACTCGATAGGCTTCGTCCATTGAACCTTGAAATATTTGAACCCGGTAACCATCAATACCTTTTTTACGTATGCATTCTTCTTTATGAATGGCCAATAAGTCATCAATACGCGAATCTGAAATAATTGTTAAATGATCCCAACGGTTTTGACAATCCAACGAATCGCTTTGACCGATTTCACCACCAGGTTCAACTATAGCACTTTGAAAGTCACTATCGATTGCGGACAACAGCGCATCCTGAGCCGAAATTCTGACACAAAAAGAGAAAGTTACAAGCAGAAAAACAATTAAATTCCTCATTTTCAAAACTAAATCCATCGGGTAATTGTTTTTGTTTACGATACAAATATAAAGCAATTATTAAAGAAACGTTCACCCTAACACAAAAGTATTCAACATTACCAATAAATATCAAAAAGATTTAAATTTTAAATATTAGCTAACAAAATACCACTTATTATTGATTACTTTTGAAAAATCACAATTCAGAAACAGGGATAAAAACACATAAAAAAGGGGGAAGTGTAAATGATTAATCCGGATATACCCAACAACGAAAACGAACGACTAAGCGCATTGTACCGCTACGAAATACTCGACACTTTGCCTGAAGACGATTTAGACAGCATTACCCGGTTGGCATCCGAAATTTGTCAAACACCCATTTCGCTTATATCGCTTATCGACAAAAAAAGGCAATGGTTTAAGTCGCACCATGGCATCGAAAACACCGAAACGCCTCGCGACGTTGCCTTTTGTGCCCACGCAATAAACACTCCAAACCAAGCATTCATTGTACCCGATTCGCGCATCGACGATCGTTTTTACGACAACCCTTTGGTAACCGGTGCACCCAATGTTGTTTTTTATGCCGGGATACCACTGCTCAGCCCCGACGGATATGCACTTGGCACGCTTTGTATTGTTGATAACAAACCTCACGAACTTAAACAGTTTCAAATTGACGCATTACAATTATTGGCCGATCAGGTAATACGCTTGTTTGAACTTCGAAAGGCTAACAGAGAGCTGGAAAAAACAAAAAAAATCCTCGAAAAAAGAAACCGCGACTTGGAAACCTTTGCTTCAGTTGTTAGTCACGACTTAAAATCACCTTTGTCGAATATTTCTTCGTTCATTGAATTGTTTAAGCTTAACTACAGCAATTTACTCGACAATAAAGGACAAAAATTGCTGAATTACATTGACGATTCATCAATGAAATTACGCAACCTTGTAGATGGCATCCTAACCTATTACCGCAGCGACCAACTTTTATTTGAAAAAAATGAGAACGTCAATATCAACCAGCTATTGAATAACATAATAAACCTATTAAGCCCCGGCGATAGCATAAAATTCAACCTACCTCCCAATAATGTGATCAATGTAAATAAAGCAGCACTAATGCAAATTTTCCTAAACTTATTGAGCAATAGCATAAGGTACAACAACAAAGCCCAGCCAATTATTGATATTACCTGCCAAAACAACGATAAGTATTATTATTTCAGCATAAAAGATAACGGTATGGGTATTGCCCCCGATAAAATCGACATTATTTTCGATCTGTTTGTGACAGGACAAAAAAAAGATATTAACGGAGTTGATTCAATTGGTATTGGTTTGCCTACAGTAAAAAAACTGATCGGGAACCTTGGTGGTGATATTAAAGTAGAATCAATTCCCGATCAGTTTACTAAATTTAGTTTCTCGGTTGCAAAAAGACCTACAGCTAGCGTTTCCGCCAGACAGTAATTTCACAAACATCTACCTCGAAATTTCGGGCTGTTAATGGTTTAGCCATGTACATATCGAAGGGCTCGTGTTCAAGCTCGAAATGCTTTTCAAGTATCGATTTAATACCCTCAAATGAACTCACAGGTTCGCCATCGCGCTTAAATCCTCCTGGCCAATGCTCTTTTTTGATTTTGTTTCTTTCCCAGTTATATGTCGAGCCCAAAACGAAAATACCTTTTGTATTGAGCCGCTGATGAATATTTGCCAAAAACAAATCGGGAGCATACAATTCTTCGAGCAAATTTACAGCTACCACTAAATCATAATCAGTGTATATTGGTTTCAGGTTGTTGGCATCGGCCTGCATAAAAGCAATATTATTGATTTTTTCGAGATCTAAATCCGACAATTGCACATCGTTATAATCGACCAATTCATTTTCGTTATTGACAATATAGCGCAACCATCCGTTCTCAAGCAGGCGCGTTGCAACTTGTATAAACCTGGCCGAAAAATCGAGACCGGTCACGTTATCGAAATTTTTAGCCATTTCGAAAGCAGCACGACCAGTATCGCAATTTAAATCGAGTGCATTTACATTCGTGCGTCCCTGCATTAAATGCACACAATAACGTGCCAACTGTACCGGAAAATTATCATAAGCGGCAGGCACTTTGCCATAGTTCAACTGGCACGAACGCACCACTTCGCTGTCGGTTTCGTAAAAAGTATTACTTATTTTGGGCTCAACATTGCTACGCACCAACCTAAATCCTGCATGCTGATAAAAATGCCTGCGAAAAGCATATCGCGAATGCCAAGTATGCTCATTGCCGGTTGAAATCCAAGAGCCTCCTTTAATAATATTATGCTTTGCATCGAAGGTAGGTGTCGAGAAGTCGTCGTACAGAGGATGTACCTTAAAGCCCGGATAACCCGATATTGGCGTTTCTGTCCATTGCCAAACATTGCCTACAACATCAAAAAATTGCCCATGTTGGTGCATATTTACCGGGCACGACGACGACCATTTTTCGAGATTTATATTTGCCCTGGTTTGATGAAAATTATTATCGTCGATACCACTCACACCTGCAATTCGGTACCATTCGGCTTCGGTAGGCAAACGATGAGTTTTATCGGTTTGCTCCGATTTCCATTTGGCAAAAGCCTTTGCTTCAAGATAGTTGACCTCAACCGGCCAATCCCAAGGCATATCAATAATATCGGCAACCAAACGCAAACGATAGCTATTATCGGTTTTTACCCAGAAACGGGGATGTACAGCTTGTTGATAATTGCACCAAGCCCAGCCTTCTTCTGTCCAATATTTGTGATTTTGGTACCCACCTGATTCAACAAATTCCAAAAATTCGCCGTTTGAAATGAGAAATTTTGAAGTTTCGAAAGATGGCACTTGTTCTTTCACATTGCCATATTCATTGTCCCAACCATAAAAACGATGATTTTGAGGTTTGCCGAGCAATACTTCACCCGAATCAACTTTAACATATTCGTTTTGTGGTGCTTTACCTTGTAGCTGGCATATATCACCAAACGCAGAGCCATCGAGCATCTCAACAGGCAACTGCCTTATGAGTACCGATGATGTTTCTAAATGAATACGTTCGTGTTCAATACCCATCATGATTATCCAAAACGGATTTTCCCAAGTTACAGGCATTGCTAGAGGCGTACGTTCAATTACATCGAGCACCAAAGCCTTAACTTTTGCACGGTATTCCCACACCTCATTAACGGTAGGCCAATTGTAATGCGCTTCGTTCAGGTCGTCCCAACTCATCTCGTCAACACCAATGGCAAAAATTGATTCAAAATGAGGATTGATGCGTTGATCAATTAGCTTGGCCAACATCAACTTATTAATATAGAAAACAGCTGTATGTCCCAAGTAAAAAATCAAAGGATGGCGCAATGGATCGGCCCTGCGATAAAAGGCCTCATCGGTTTTTAATATGCGATACAATTGTTCGTCAATTGCATAGGTTCTTTCAAAATATTGTTTGATTTCGATTTTCTTACTTTCAGGATCGCCATGAACCAAATCGATGGTATGTGTAACAAAATTCTGCATTGTTGATTTTTTAAATTTTTACAATAAAAACTTAAACAAAAGAAAATTGTTCGGTATAAAGCAAAAATATTTTTGAGAAAAAATAATTACAACTCCTTATACAAATAAAACTTTTCGAAGCTACGATAACCTGTTTTGTCAGCTTTCATTTTTTGCTGTACAATAGATTCAACTATTGAAAACCCCAAACGTTCATAAAGCTTAACTGCGCCTTTGTTGCGTTTCCACACTCGGATTACAGCATGATTAAACTGCTCATTTTTAGCATACTTTAAACACTCTTGCAACAAAAAAGCACCCAATCCCCTACCCCTGTATAGCTTATCAACCATTAATTCGGCTATATAAATTGTTTTCTCGGGTATTATGGTTGATTTCAATGAAACTGGAAACATGTTATCGAATTCAAGCGGACATGCAAGCAACCCACCGACAAGCTTTTCGTTTTCGGTTTCAACAATAATTGCAAATCCCTTCTCAACAAAAAGCTTTAAATATTTCTCGACTTCGGATTTGGGCAAATATTGAAACGAGGGTTCAGCCGAAAAAGTATCGATGTACAAACCGACTAACTGCGACCAATATTTTTCGAATTGTGATGACTGAATAAGTTTTGTTTTCACCATTAACTATTTTTCAAGCACTTGTGATACAAAACAAAGTGAATCAGAATTGGTTCAGCTCAGCTCTCCATATAAGTCAAAATAGTCGGAACCAGTTATTTTTACGTGATAAAACTGTCCAATTTGAAGATTATCGGCCTTAATAAGCACTTCGCCGTCAACCTCGGGCGAATCGAACTCGGTACGACCAACAAAATATTCACCTTCAATTCTATCGACTATCACCTTTAAGGTTTGTCCAATACGGGTAGCTGCAATTTCTTCCGAAATGGTTTGCTGAACTTCCATAACCTGGGCGGCACGTTCGTCCTTGATTTCTTGTGAAATATCATCGGCATACGACTGATAACCAAAAGTATCGTCTTCGTGTGAATAAGGAAATACGCCCAAACGGTCGAATTTCATTTCGCAAACAAAATCGAGTAATTTTTCAAATTCATCATTCGTTTCGCCAGGGTGCCCAACCAACATTGTAGTGCGCAAAGCTATTCCTGGCACTTCGGCCCGAATATGCTGAACCAGTTGGCGGGTTTGTTCTTCAGTAATGTTACGGCGCATATTTTTAAGTACTGGCGTTGAAATATGCTGCAGCGGAATATCGAGATACTTACAAACTTTTGGATTATTGCGAATAACGGGCAATAAATCGAGTGGAAAATTTGCCGGATAAGCATAATGCAACCTGATCCATTCTATGCCCTCAATTTCGGAGAGGCGCTCAATAAGTTCAGCTAACTTACGCTCTTTGTAAAGATCGATACCATAATAAGTTATTTCCTGTGAGATGAGTAACAGCTCTTTAACCCCTTTTTGTACCAACAGTCTGGCCTCAACAACCAAATCTTCGATGGGTACCGATTTGTGCTTACCGGTAAATTGGGGAATTGAGCAAAAAGCACAATTACGGTCGCAGCCCTCGGCAATTTTCAGGTATGCAAAATGCGATGGTGTAGTAAGTGTGCGGTCAAAAAGCAGGTCTTTTCGTTTTTGAACACCAAGTTCATTCAATATTTCGTCGAAATCGAATTTTCCAAAGAAGCGATCCACCTCGGGAATTTCCTGTTCAAGTTCATTGCGGTAACGGGCCGACAAACAACCAAACACATACAATTTTTTGATTTTCCGCCTTTTCTTTGCATCGACATAAAACATGATAGTGCCAATTGATTCTTCCTTGGCATCGAGAATAAAGCCGCAAGTATTCACCAATACAATATCGGCAAAGGCATTATCTTCGAATGTTACCTTAAAACCATCAGCTTCGAACTGGGTCATCAAATGCTCCGAATCGACAAGATTTTTAGAACAACCTAAGGTGATAATGTTTACTGTCTTCATTCGTATTACTGTTGTTTACTAACTATAGACTACTGGGTTGAGGTTGAGGTTAAGGGTGAAGTTGAGTGGGGAAAGTTATCATTGTTGTTGTCGTTGAGATTTGAGATTCATCTCCGCTTCAATTCAGGTTTAACTACGCTTCGCTACGTTGATCTGCACTTCGCTCCGATTCAGGTTTCAAGTTTCAGGTTTCAGGTTTGGCTTCGCCGATTTCCACTTCGCCCCAATTCAAGTTTCAGGTTGTTGATACACCTTGAAATCAACTCATTTTCAAATCTTCAAATCCATTTTCCATTCGATCTCCCATTACGTTTCACGGAATTCCGCTACGCTCCATCTCCCGTATTCGGTCTCCCGTCTTCGGTCTTCCTACTACTTATTAAAAAACGATTCAACAAATTCTTTTCGGTTAAAAATCTGAAGGTCTTCCATTTTTTCGCCAATACCAATATATTTTACCGGAATTTTAAACTGGTCGGAAATGCCAAGCACTACTCCGCCCTTAGCAGTTCCATCGAGTTTGGTTAGGGCAAGGGCTGAAACTTCGGTAGCTTTAGTAAATTGTTTGGCCTGTTCGAAAGCATTTTGGCCTGTTGATCCATCAAGGATAAGCAAAACTTCGTTAGGAGCATCGGGTATTACCTTTTGCATAACGCGTTTAATTTTGGTAAGTTCGTTCATAAGGTTCACTTTATTGTGAAGCCTTCCGGCAGTGTCAATAATGCAAACATCGTAGCCATTGGCTTTTGCCGAAGCAACAGTGTCGTAAGCAACACTAGCGGGATCAGATCCCATGGTTTGTTTAACTAGAGGCACATCGACACGTTTTGCCCACACTTCGAGTTGATCGATAGCAGCAGCTCTAAAAGTATCGGCTGCACCAATAAGAACTTTTTTTCCGGCTTGTTTGAACTGGTATGCCAATTTACCAATGGTGGTTGTTTTGCCAACGCCATTTACACCAACTACCATAATCACATAGGGATTACCAGTTTGCGGCAAATCAAAATCCGACACATCGGCACTGTTATTTTCTTCGAGCATCGAAGCTATTTCTTCTTTCAATATAAGATTAAGCTCATCGGTACCTAGGTACTTATCGCGAGACACACGTTGCTCTATCCGTTCAATAATTTTAATGGTGGTATCGACTCCCACATCGGAGGTAATAAGTACCTCTTCGAGCCGGTCGAGCACTTCATCATCTACTTTCGATTTACCAACAACAGCACGCGACAGCTTGCTAAAAAAGCTTTCTTTAGTTTTGCTCAAGCCTTCGTCGAGGCTTTTTTTCTTTTTGGATGTAAAGCTTCCGAAAATGCCCATAATTAGAAAAGTATATTAATACAAAAAAAGCTTTCACCTGTGGGTAAAAGCTCTATATATTTTTGATTTACAAAAATTACTTTTTAAAGTATTCTTGTACTAACTCGTTTGGCACTACACTTTCTTCGAAAGTATATGCACCGGTTTTTTCCGATTTAACTATTTTAATCACTTTAGCGTGACCTTTTCCGGCTCCTTTTTGGAGCGATGCAACTGCTTTCTTTGCCATAACTTATTATTTAATTTCTTTATGAACAGTAACCTTTTTCAAAATTGGGTTGTATTTTTTCAACTCCAACCGATCGGGTGTATTCTTACGGTTCTTTTTGGTAATATAGCGTGAAGTGCCAGGCATACCGCTCTCTTTGTGCTCGGTGCACTCGAGAATTACCTGAATTCTATTTCCTTTTGCTTTCTTAGCCATCGTTCTTTCTTTTATTAGATGTTAGCAACTAAACCTTTTTCTTTGGCAGTTTTTAACGCTGCAGCCAAACCAATTTTATTGATGGTACGGATACCTGCATTTGAGACTTTCAAAGTTATCCAACGATCTTCATCAGGAAAATAGAATTTTTTCTTGAACAAGTTGGGATAAAACTTGCGCTTAGTCCTGCGTTTCGAGTGCGAAACATTGTTTCCCACCATTACCTTTTTTCCGGTTATTTGACAAATTTGTGACATGTCTTTAAATATTTACTCCGAACACTTTTTTCAAACAGAGCGCAAAATAAACACTTTTAAATTGAAGAAACAAATAATTAGCGCATTTATTTTTAGAAAATTATATCCTAAAAGCTTTTTCAATAATCTATTCGCTCAAAACTTTATCAAACAGACAATTGGCACAAAAATAATGAAAATAAAATCGAAAAAAGCTAAAACTTATGTGTCATTCGTATGTTTATTTTTGACATTTGAAAGTAACAAGAATAAACTATTTTTACATGGCAAAATAATTTATCTAATAATTAATAAATGGACAACAGCAGCAGAAAATATTACCCCACCACTCTCGAGGCAATACATTTCCTTGTGTTGTATGTTTTTTTGCAATCGTTGGTTGATTTTCCACTTGCTTTGTACGATTATCATCACGACACCAATTGGCTGGCCAATGGATGGATTGGCTCTATTTCGACTTTTGCAATAACCGCCTTTATATTGATTTTTGGCTACCGGAAAACACACAATACCATCAAAAATACATTTTCGATTAAAGGCTTCAACCCATTACTGATTGTAGGCATCTTATTTATTTTACCTTCATTACAATATTTAGTGGGATTGCTTAATACCGAAATTGACAAAATATTACCTGCTCCACCTTGGTTTTGGGAGCTGTTTGAACGTGTAATAAACAACCGCTTCGGATTTTGGGGCAGTGTGTTAAAAGTAGCTGTTTTAGCACCAATTATCGAAGAATTAATTTTCAGGGGAATAATTATGCATGGCCTCATGCGTAATTACAAACCGTGGTTTGCCATTTTTATGTCGGGTTTACTTTTTTCTTTGTTTCACTTAAACCCATGGCAAATGACCTACACTTTTTTCCTTGGCTTGTTGCTTGGATGGGTGATGGTCAGAACCCGCTCGTTACCCTTGGCAATACTTATCCATTCAATTAACAACCTGATAGTGCTTTTTACAATAAGCTATCATGTTGAAATGTCGGAAAATGCTCTTTTTATGCTTTCGGAAAAAGACAATCTATTCATGAGCATTACAGCCTTAACAGCAGGCATTTTACTAATAATTGCATTTACACTAAAGAAAAAAATACCGATTAAAAAACCCAATATATCGAAGCTGTTCCATAGTAAATCAAACAAATATTAAAGCACCAATTGTTTCCTTTAAAAAAAATAGCTGGCATTATTCGTTCCATTTGTTATTTTTGTTTGCGATGTAATAAGCGGAACAATGACAAAAATATTACTCTTTTTATTCTATTTTGCTACTCCGTTATTGATACTTTATGTATGCCATGTATCAAAAACGATGAAGAAAATCGGAGCAGTGGTAATTGCATATATTATTGGAATTTTAGCCGGTAACATTGGAATTTTCCCTCAGGCAAGCGATGCTTTTCACGAAATTTTGGGCAGTAAAACAGCCTTACCCCATTCCGAAGCATTACAATACCTTAAAGATGGGATTATATGCAGCTCCGACGTTTTTCTAAACCAAATACGCTCTGTACAGGATTTGGTTATGACCTTAGTAATTCCCATTTCAATTCCCTTGTTGCTTTTCTCGCTCGATTTGCGCAACTCGCTCAAAACATTAAAAAGCGGCATGCTTTCGTTTGTTATTGCAGTTTTTTCGCTATTAATCAGTGTTGCTATTGGCCATTTTCTTTTTCATGACTCAATACCTGAATCGTGGAAAATTTCGGGTATGATGGTGGGATTGTATACCGGAGGAACACCTAACCTTGCTGCTTTGGCAACTGCATTGGAAGTTGAACCCAATATTTTCATATTAACCCACACTTATGACCTTATTGCGGGAGTTGTTTTGTTGTTTTTCTTCATTTCGGTTGCTCAAAAGCTATTCAATAAAATACTACCACACTTTAACGGAAAAGGAGAACACAAAAGCACAATTGACATAATCAAAGACAGCGAAGCTCCTGACAACCTGCTCGATTTGTTTAAAAAGAAAACCTTGCTGCCTTTATTGAAAGCTTTTGGAATTGCAGTTCTGATATTTGCAATTGGTGGAGGGTTGAGTTTTGTTGTTCCTTCGGAATTTCAAATGGTAACCGTAATTCTCACCATAACCACATTAGGTTTAGCAATTA